>PQAM01000017.1 GCA_003104975.1 Candidatus Methylomirabilota bacterium | reverse complement strand
CAGGAAACCGGGGGAAGGTCACTGCCGATAATCTTATGGATAGTTGTGGCCATATCTTACTGTAAACAGCCACTCTAGAACTGTTAACGCCCATGAATATAAGGATAAGATACCTACGCCCGGCAGGTGAACAGTCCAACCAAAACCTAGGAGGCACCGACAGTGTGGGAGTTGCAGACAGAAAAGACGATCTGTTCTGTCCGAGTCAGCGATTGTATCGAAGAGCGCGCGGTGACGAGAAGCGGTCCATCGTCAGGTCAATTGAATCGGCAGGAATCTCAATCGCACGACAACAACTCAGGAGGATTCACAAAAAGGCTCTTTCGTACAATTGACAGCAAGTTGGCATACCTTGTCTTTGCCACGTTCGCATCCGTATGGGGGAGCGTCCTGCCAGCAACACAGGCTGCAGAAGAGATCTTCGTCGCAAGCGGCGATTCCCCTACAAACCTTCTGTCGCTAAACACGGTACGAGTTTACGATCGATTGGGATACGGCAATACCGCGCCGACCAGGAGCTTACAAGGCAGCAATACAGGACTTAACGTACCGAGTGGCGTTGCGGTGGATACAATACATGATGAGTTATTTGTAGCAAACCGACGCGGTGCTCCACTTACTATTGCTGTGTACGACAGATTTGCCAGCGGTAATTCGAGACCAAAACGGATCATCAGCGGCCCACACACCGAGTTATCGACCCCTCGCGGTTTAGCCATAGATACGGTGAACGATAAGCTGCTGGTGACCAACGAAGTGGACGATGAGATATTGATCTTCCCGCTCGATGCCTCCGGGGATGTTGCACCGCGAGTCATCGCCGGGACGGCGACCCAGCTCAACACCCCTTGGGGGATCGCAATCGACACGGTACACAATGAACTGTATATATCCAATAATAAAGGTAGTCACTCGATTACGGTCTACGATCTGACGGAGGTCTATGACGATGATCCCGCGGTGTCAGGTAACATCGCGCCGCTTCGGACTATTCAAGATTTTGACCCGACTACACCGTTGAAATATCCGAGGGGCATCGCCCTGGATTTACGCAACGATGAACTGATCGTCGTCAGTCAAGGCAACTCCGCCATCGTCGTCTACCCCCGGACGGCCAGCGGAGATACACGACCGAAACGAAGGGTTTCTGGGCCGGTAACAGGGCTCGGCCAGCCTCTCGGTCTGGCGCTCGACCTGCCGAACAACGAACTGCTGGTGTCCAATCTATCATATCCACGCTCCATCACCGTCTTCACACGAGCCGCAGATGGTAATACTCCTCCCCTGCG
The DNA here is from genome assembly GCA_003104975.1 of Candidatus Methylomirabilota bacterium. NCBI lineage: Bacteria > Methylomirabilota (SeqCode) > Candidatus Methylomirabilota bacterium. Next base: position 78,801 of record PQAM01000017.1, on the reverse strand, counting down.
AACTCTGACACTCACAGGAACCGGGGAGCCTGTATTTCTTGCCGCGACCACGGATACGCCGGAGCCTTACCTGCTCCAGGTTACAATTAGGGGCGATGCGATCGGAACGGTTACAAGCGACCCACCAGGAATTGACTGCGGTACCGGCAATACCGGGACCTGCCAGGCTACGTTCCCCACTAATGGCTCAGTGACACTTACGGAAAGAACGATGGGGACGTCTTACTTTACAGGTTGGGGTGGGGACTGTATAGGCGCCGGACAAAGCACTTCTTGTCATATCATCATGACAGCTCAGAAGAATATTTCCGCAGCATTCGCGACCCATAGCCTCACGGTAACGGATCCCACCGGAACGCCCAACCCCACGGTCTCTCAAGGGTCCGTGAGCCTGAGCGTATCAGCATCCGACTCGGTGAATCATGCGCTGGGCTATAGCTGGTCAGCCATCTGTCCGCCCGCACTCGGCTCGAACGGTAACTTCGATAATCCGAATACTCAGACCCCCATATGGACTGCCCCGACGAATACGACGGGATCTGAGCAGATCTGTACGATTGAGGTGACGGTCTCTGATGGACACGGGCTGAGCCAGGTACGATCGTATGCGCAACGCGTATCTCCGGGAACCCCGCCACCGCCACCATCTCAGTCAACAGTCGATCTCATCTTCAATGGATCGCTATTTCATGCCGGGCAGACCGTTACGTACCAAGCTCTCATAGCCCCAGGATTCCCGCCGTCACCGGACAGGGTCGATATCTACCTTGGCGTGTTATTACCCGACGGAGTTACGTTCGCCTCCTTCGTTCCCACACCCTCCGGCCTGCTCACCATTACCTTCGGCCCATTACCGGTACCGTTTCAGAGCAATGTGGTGCTTACGGCGGCCGCCACGGTCCCGTTTTCATATACCTTCGCGGGATCCGAGCCGATCGGGACGTACTTCGGGTATGGCGGCCTGGTGCGAGCAGGGACCGATCCGTTGCAACCGTCAAATCGACTCAGCCTGACGGTCGAGACGTTCGGTTTCGCGCCCTGATTCAGGATATCTTGTGCGTACTGGGCGGATACTGATTTGCGGTGCCGAGACGGGATATGTACTGCTACATATTATTGTGTTATCCTAGGCATAAACAGAAAGGAGAAGCGTATGCGGACAACGCTTGAAATTGATGACGTATTACTCGAAACCGTGATGAAGCTGACAAGCGCTTCCTCCAAGAAAGCGGCTGTCGACACCGCACTTCGTGAATTCCTGCGCGCTCGACGCCGGGAAGAATTGAGCCGGCTTATCGGTCACTATGATCATTTCGGCCTGAGCCTCAAATCGTTGAAGAAGATGCGCCTTGACGACTGAACGTGTGCTGGTCGATACCTCCGCGTGGATCATCAGCTTCAGACGATTGGGTTATCCCGAACTGAAGGAGTTCCTCAGGCACTGTATCTCGTCCGGGTATGCCGCTACCTGCCCCGTCGTTATTCTGGAACTCCTGCAGGGCTGTAGGACCGAGGCTGAGCGAGACAGTCTCAAGATCAGGCTGGAAAGCCTCGATGTCCTTCCCGTCACCGAGGCTACATGGGAGCGCGTCTATGAACTCGGCTTCTCCCTTGGCCGAGAGGGTCTGACCCTGCCCACGGCCGATCTCCTTATCGCGGCCGTAGCGCTTGAACACCATGCGATTGTGTTACATCAGGACCAGCACTATGCGATGATCGGCCGACATTCAAGACTCCGCACGAAACACTTCGGGTAGCGGAGATGGCGTATCTGGCGAGGGCCGCTTCGGGAAGATGGCGCGGAGGGGCGTTCGCTCAACGCGTCGGCCTGCGACAGCGCGACGGAGCCGGCGTGACAGTTCGCCTCTCGAATCCGTTCGTGGATCTCGGCTCGATGGACCGCGACCTCGGCGGGCGCCGAAATGCCGAGACGCACCTGCGAGCCTCGGACCTCCAGCACACCGATCACGATCGCGTCACCGATCGTGATCGCCTCACCCGTCCTCCTGGTCAGGATCAGCATGGCGATCCTAGCCGGAGACCGGCAGCAGGGAATAGTACAGGGACTGCGCCCACCCCCGGAACGACTAGCGAGCAGCACGACACTCGATCTCCATGGGCGCACCTCAGCCTTATGGCATTATTGCGAGGTCGCGAAAAGGCGGGGTTGACCGCAACCCTGCGTGTGTCATACACTGGCTATCGGTGACACACAGCGCTGGAGGCATTAGCATGAGAACAGAGACGATTGAACGAAAAAACTTCATGGTGAACCGTCACAAGGTTCAGCGGCTCAGAGAGCTCTTAGGCGTGAAGAGCGAATCCGAGGCCGTCCGCGTCGCCATCGATCACGCCCTTGCTGCGGAACAGGTGGCTGCGGCGCTGAAGGGCTTACAACGCCGCGGCACATGGGTCAATGCCTACGAGCGAACCCCCCAACGCTCGTCCCGCAAGCACACACGATAATGAGTCATCAGCAACATGCTCTTTGACTCCTCGACCCGGGTAGCCCGGATCCGATACCACGCGTACAACGACATCATCGAGCGTGAAGTGAGACATGGGCGCGCGTGGCTCTCCTCGGTTGTCCTGCAGGAATTGTATGCCGGGACTCGCAGTCTCCGGGACCGACGGACGGGATATCGACCGAATTCGTCAAGCCTTCGCTCTGCAGGAACGGATTCTGACCCCTACAGTGGACGAATGGGCGCTGGCGGGCCTGCTGCTTGCTCGGTATAGCGGTCGGTATGGGGCCATCAAACCGAGCGACCATCTGCCTGATGTGCTGATCGCCGTATCGGCCTCTTCCGCCGGCCTGCCACTTGTCACCGAAAACGACCATGACATGAGGGCGTGGCAAACACTGCTGGTCAGGCATGGCCGACGGCTGAACATCGTTGCGGTAAGACGTTCGTAAGCAGTTCACGTGGGAAATGTGCCGCTAGGATTGACGCGTTTCCATTGATCACTCATAGTGACAATAAGAGCTCGCTGATCGCGGAGAGTTAAAAGCCGACTTGCCGGCAGGACAACCTCAGGCAGGCGTGATCAGATGATTGTCAAAGAGACGCGTCTCGCCGAATCGTACGGCCAGTATGATCACCGCAGAGCCTTCAATCCAATCCGGCGTAGGTCTGAGTCGATTGATCAGCGCAACGCTCAGTCGCCTAACAGCGACATAACACTGCTACCGATCGCGCGTACACGCCAAAAGGAGTTGGAGGGATGAGTAAGAGGCATATGGGTTCGAGCATCGATGACTTCCTGAAGGAAGAGGGCATCCGTGAAGATACGCAAGCGCAGGCCATCAAAGAAGTAGTCGCGTGGCAACTCGCTGAGGCTATGAAAACGCAGCACATTTCGAAGAATAAGATGGCTACGCTTCTGAAGACCAGCCGGTCTCAAGTAGACCGTCTCCTGGATCCAAAGAACAACATTGCCCTGTCGAGTTTGCAGCGGGCGGCGGCGATGGTGGGGCGTCGCGTGAGTATCGAGCTTGTCTAATTGCTCGCATCACGTGACTGGAATCCGACCGCCTGATTTCAGCTAAGCCCGCACGTCTTGACGAATTTGAAGGCGAAGGGTTTTCCGGATGCCGTCAAGTCGTCCCGCGCTACCTAACCGTTCGTAGGCGACTCGGATGAGGACGGCTTGGGGAAGATGGTGCGGAGCCGTTCGCTCAGCGCGCCGGCCCGAGACAGCGCGATCGACCCGGCCTGAAGGTTTTTCTCTCGAATCCGCTCATAGATCTCGGCTCGATGGACCGCAACCTCCGAGGGCGCCGAGATACCCAGACGCACCTGCGAATCTCGCACCTCCAGGACACTGATCACGATCGTCTTACCCGTCCTGACGTTACAGGAACTCGTAAGCGCCTTCGGGGGCGCGTTGGGTGTTGATGAGACAGAAGTCATTCCTTTGGGCTTGACAGAGGCGTCGCGCAAGCCCTATCGTGGAATCATCTTGAAGGCTACTCTTTTGCTGCTGATGGAGAATGGCGAAGCGATGACCGTCGCAGAACTGCTCAGGCAATGCAAAACAGTCCTTGAAGGCCATTACGGCCCACGATTTCATGGCCTGATCCTATTTGGGTCCATGGCACGGAATCAGGCGAGTCCTGTCAGTGATATCGATCTACTGGTTTTGTTGAACCAGCCATTCGACTATTTCCGTGAACTTCGTCAAATCATCGAACTATTGTATCCACTTCAACTGGAATCCGACCGCCTCATTTCAGCCAAGCCTGCGCGTCTTGACGAATTTGAACATGGCAGTACTCGGCTCTATCGCAATGCGAAGAGGGAGGGCCTTCGGATATGATGCCGGACTATTCCAGGGAGATAGACGCCAACCTGGAAAGGGCCGATACCTCGCTTCAAGCCGCTCAGGAATTGGTTGTTCGAGGATACTATGATGTCGCCGCTTCTCGTGCGTACTATGCGGCATTTTATGCTGCTACCGCTCTTCTGCTATCCGAAAAATTGGAATTGAGTAAGCATAGTGGTGTCATCGCCGCCATTCACCAGAGGTTCGTCAGGACTGGTAAGTTGGATCAAGAGCAAGGCAAAGCTTTGAACTGGCTATTTGAATTACGTGGCGTTGGTGACTACGGGGTGACCGCGCATGTCTCACAGTATCAAGCGGAACAAGCGCTCCAGGCGGCGAAAGGTTTTCTTGATGCCGTCAAGTCGTCCCGTGATGTCTAACCGTTCGTAGGCGACTCGGATAAGGACGACTTCGGGAAGATGGCGCGGAGGCGTTCGCTCAGCGCGCCGGCCCGAGACAGCGCGACCGACCCGGCCTGAAGGTTCGTTTCCCGAATCCGCTCATAGATCTCGGCTCGATGGACCGCAACCTCTGCGGGCGCGGAGATACCGAGACGCACCTGCGACCCTCGGACCTCCAACACACTGACGACGATCGCTTCACCGATCGTGATCGCCTCACCCGTCTTCCTGGTCAAGATCAGCATGGCGGCCTAGTTGAAGACCGGCAGCAGGGAATAGTGCAGAGGATACGTCCCGTCAGGAAGCACCACCTGTCTGCCGAGTTGTCGTGCGCGGTTGAGGCAGATCGGGGCCATCAGGTTGGCCGCCACACCGCCGTCCTTTTCGTCGAAGGTGACGACCACAAAGAGGTCCAGATCACCTGCGCCTGTCGCCTCAAGCGCCTCGAGGTCGGACGTCGGGATAGAGGGTGAATAATCGGTCAGGAAGTCCGCACACCTGAGCAATGGGAGAGCGACGTCCGCCGTATCCAGCGCGATCAGAAGCGTCAGAGGCTGGAGCCCTTCCCGTTCGCAGAGGAAGAAACGGGTCAGTTCCTCAAATCCCGGCAGCCCCTGTGGAAAGCGGAAGACCGTCTGTTCGGAGGACGCAACCTCTATGGCAACTGTCCTTTGATCATCGACCCGCTCACGCGTCATCATCGACTCGCTAACGCAGGAAATCGAGCAGGTTGACCTGGCCGATCCGGGACGCCGCCGCCAAGGCAGCCTCGTAGACGTTTTGCGCCTGCTGAAATTCGATAGACGCCTCGGCGACATCGGTATCCTCGATTCGGGACAGCCGACCCCTCAACGTGAGCAGATCGCTCTGCGATCGTGCCTGGATATCGCGGATCCGACCGATCCTGGAGCCGACATCGGCGCTGACCACGCGCACCTGATCGACAGCGGCATCCAGATTGGTCAGGTTCGCTTCTACCCCGGCCACATTCCCCGCCCGTAATTCATCCCGAACCGCAATCAGGAGCGGAAACAGGTCCACCGTCTGGGGGGAGGTCGACGTGAAGACCGTCGATCCCGGGACATTCACGACCATCCTCAACCCGCCGGGGACCTCCGTATTGACCTGACCCGCAATCCCCAGGGGATTGGCCGTTACGGCAGTGATGTCACCGTTCACATCGCGTGTGGCGGTAAAAGGGGCGACCGTGGTCTGCGTTCCGCCAAAGAGACGGCCGTCTATCGAGCGCGCGTTTCCGTCGGACAGCAACCGTTCAAGCTTCTGATTCACCTGCGTCGCCAGATTCTGCCGATCCGAGAGGGTCAGGGTGCCGTCCACCCCCCGAAAGGCCAGGTCTTTTACATCTCGGAGGTCAGAGAGTATGCCCGCCAATACATCCGCCGATGCCTGCAGCCTGGCTTCGGCCTGGTCGCCGTTTCGCTGTGCCTGCAGGAGCTGGGCCAGCGACTCCCGCAGCGAGACGGCCAGTCCGGCGCCCACCGGATCGTCTGAGGCAGTCGCCATCCGCCGCGAACTGGCGACCTGGCGCTGTCGTTCAAAGAGGCGAACGGCGGCGCTGTTGATATCAGCCGTCAACCGGTGGAAGACGGCATTACTCGTAATACGCATCGGCGTCTCCTCATCTTACGTGTTACGCGTTGCGCTATGATCGACTCAACTTATCGTACTCGGGGTACAGGCTCTTTTCTTCTTTGCTGATTCTCTGGCTGAGGACCGCATACAGGCGGCCAAAGTCCTTCGCAAATTCCAGGCCGGAGCCTCCGTGCGCATACTTCTCAAAAAAGTGGAGTGCGTCCTTGGACACCGTCTCCATGTCGCGGGCAAACGCCTCTACGGTCCGCCTCAACGCCTCATTATTCTTCGCCTCCTGATACAAGGCCGGATACAACTGCCCATCCTCCGCCTTCAGATGCGCGAGCAGACCGATCTTTGCCGAGAGCAATTTCTGTTGACCCTCCCTGGAGCCGACACCAAGCTCCTTGACCTTGTTGAGGGTATCGACGAGTAATCCATGCTCCCTCTTCAATCTCTCAACCAACATGGACATGAGGCCCCTCCTTTCTCTACGGCACAACTGATCGGCAACGTAACGCCCGGCGCCTGGTGTGGATTCGCACAGTTCAGTCCTAGCGGCCGAGTTGGTTCATCAGCGTCCCCAGGAGGTCATTCACAACATTGGCAAAATGAGCCGCCGCCTCGTACGCCTTCTGAAAACGGATGAGGTTCGTCATCTCTTCGTCCAGCGAGACACCGGAGGCCTGGTCCCGCCGTCCAATCAAGAAGTCCTCCATCCCCGTGTGCAGGCTGACCGACCGCTTCGCGCCGGCCTCCTGCTCGGCAAGATCGCTGACCAGACCGCTCAGATAGCCTCCAAAGGTCACGCTTTGTCCAGACGGCAACATAACGACAGTGGAGTCGTCCTGAAGGCCCGCCAGGGTGACCGCCGTGCTGTTGTCGCCGGGATCGGCATTGGATGACGCCGCGATCGTCATGACATCCGCCTCGATCGCCGCGTCGACTGAGATGAATCGAGCGGCGCCGGCGGTCGTCAACAGCGGTGTAAAAAGGTTACGACCGCTGATACCGTCCAATCCAAAGCCCGCGGCATGGACGGTATTCACCTCATCGATCAGCGCCTTCGCCAGGGCATCCAACTGCGACTGAACACCCTTCACGAAACTGGAGGTGGAGTTCCTGGAGTTGAGCAACCCAGCCAGTCGTCCGCCGCCAGGCGTGAGAAGATGACCGCCAAGAAACAGACGGACGCTGTCGGGATAGTCCGGATCGGTCTGATCGAAGTCCTGTGCCTGGACAGCAACAGCCGTCAGACCATCCACCAGTGTGAGTCCCCCTCCAACCGTAACCCGAACCTGGCCGGCGATATCTTCGACCAACGAACCGCCCACGAGCCCGGAGAGTTCGTCAAGTGCCTGGTCGCGCTGATCCCGCAGATCATTGGCCTCCCCCACACCGCCTTCGGACATCGCAATCTGTCGGTTCAGATCGGCGATCTGTTGCGCCAGCCCATTCACCTGTTTGACGACAACCTGAATCTCGTTGTACAGGTCGATCTTCAGACGCTCAAAGCCCTCATCAAGACGGTGAAACTGGTCGGCCACCGCCCGGGCCTTATCGCGAACTACGGACCTGACGGCAAAATCGGTTGGATAGTTGGCCAGATCCTGGAACGATGCAAACAGCGCGGACAGGCCGGCCGACAACCCGTTATCGGATGGCTCACCGACAATCAGCTCAATCTGCGAGAGGGTCGCTTCCTCCGCCTCCTGTCGACTCAGAGCCTGATGCGCATCCCTGTACTGGCTGTCCAGCAACAGATCACGGATCCTGGAGATATCTTTGACGTTTACCCCGGTTCCCAGCGAGCCCGTCGCGACCAGGGGAAAGGAAATGGACGGGGACAAATCAACGCGTTGTCGGGTAAAGCCCGGGGTGTTGGCGTTGGCGATATTGTGGCCGGTGGTCTGGATCGCGACCTGCTGCGCCTGAAGTGCCTTCCTGGCCATCGTCAGGGATGCCTGTAGACTGATCACGTCCGGCTCACCTCATGCCTGACTATTCAGCACTGATAGCGTCGGTGACTGAGCGGCCACGCTCCCATCCCCCTGATAGAGCGGGACAGGGGTCATCGCCGACGCAAGGAACGACAGCGAGCCCTTCATATACATCAGCGAACGATCCAGCAGCGCCGCGCTCCAGCCATTCTCTTCCGCCAACGCACCGGCCACCAGGGTCAGCCGATCCAGCAGACGCCGGTATGACGGCGCCTGCGACGCAGGAATCAGATCGGCCAGGCGATACAGCGTAAGCTCCACCAGCGGGATACCGTACTCGACGCTCGCCCTGGCCACCAGGGCAGCGCGGGCCTCCTGAATCATCTTCAGCTCGAGCACCAGCGTCTCTTTTCGCTTGATCAGTTCGGATAAGGCCGCCAGATCGCCCTCCACGATCAGCCCCCTCTCCTGACGGAGCAGTCGAAGGAGCGTCTCATACTTCTCGGTCTCTTGCTCGAGCACGTGAGCTAAGTCTTCCAGGAGCATTCTCCACCACCTTCGATACCGTTCCACAACGCCGTCACCAGCAGACGGTCGGACGAAACCAATCGCTCATAACCGTTGACGACCTATCCGGGGCCGTTACACGAGCCGATCGAAGAGCCCCTGTCCGATCATCTTCGCCGCGACCTCCCGCCCATTGACGTTGTACACCCCTCGCTGGATCAACCCCTTCAGTTCCGCCACCTTTTCGGAGCGCACATCCGGCGAGTTTGCGAGAAGTGTTCGAGTCTGCTGGAGCGCCTTCGCCTCCTGCGAGAGTTCAACGCGATCAGCAGATGCGTCACGACCGGGCGCAGACTCCTTGGGTTCCGACCGCTCCGCCGAATCCTGGACTCGGTTCACGTAGGGGCGAATATTCGCGCTGTCACCACGGTTCTCGATTTTCACCGCTCTACTCCTTGTGTGTCAGTACAGCCTGACTGTCTGCCCATCGCCGATTGCCGGTTATTACTTACTGTCCCCCTTTGTTACATCGGCAGGTCTGGAGGGTTCCTTGAGTCGATTGTCGTGGGCGCCGGGCCTGAGGGTCGCTCGCAGTTGCCGCTCCAGCATCCGTCCCACGCCGATTCCCCCGCTGCGGGCGATTGCCTTGGCAATCTCATCTGTAAATAATTGGCGGTACAGGTCCTGCGACAGCCCACCGACAAAGAGACCGGACGGCTCGCGCGGCTGGGCCTCCTTCAGAAGCGAGGCGATCAGGATCGCTTCAAAGTCTTGAGCCATTTCCTTGAGCTTCTGTAGCTCTGAATGGCGATCAGACCCGGCGAGATTTACCCCGGCGGAAATCGATTTCGGTTCCATCATCTACTCAATACTGCCGGCTGCACGCCGGTGCTAGATGATCTCCAGCTCACCCTGTAATGCCCCTGCCGCCTTGATCGCCTGCAGCAGCGAGATCATGTCTCGCGGCGTCACCGCCAGGGCGTTCAGCGCCTTGATCAGGTCACCGATACTGACACCCTCACTCATAAGGTTGACGCGGGTCTTGTCTTCTCGCGCCTCCACCTCGGTCCTGGGCACGACCGTCGTCTGACCCTCAGACAGCGGGGCAGGCTGGGATACCTGCAGTTCCGATCGTATCTGGAGGCTCAGATTGCTGTGGGCAACCGCGACCGTCGAGATGCGCACCTGACTGCCCATAATGATCGTCCCGGTCCGTTCATTCACCACGACCCGTGCCGACGTATCGGGCGCCAGGCTTACGCTTTCCAGCGCCGCGATCAGTTCCACCGGATTGGCCAGATAGGCGTCGGGAATCCGGACTTCGACCGTCGAGGCGTCTTTGGCCCTGGCGTCCGCTCCAAGCGATGCTCCGACCGCCTGCGCCATACGGACGGCTGTGGTAAAGTCGGGGTTGGCCAGCACAAGCTGGAGTTGCCGAGCCTTCAGAAACTCCGTCGACAGCTCACGCTCGACAATGGCGCCATTAGGCACCCTGCCCACCGTCGGATGGTTCTTCTGGACCTTTTCGCCCGTCCCTCCCGCCTCAAAGTTGAATCCTCCAATAGACACCGGACCTTGCGCCACAGCGTACACCTGACCGTCGGCGGCCTGAAGCGGGGTGATCAGGAGTGTGCCGCCCTGCAGATTGGTGGCATCCCCCATCGACGACACCGTGACGTCCAGGGCACTGCCCGCCTTGGCAAAGGGCGGCAACTTCGCCGTCACCATGACCGCTGCCACGTTTTTCAGCGTGAGACGCTCGCCCGGTACCGTGATCCCCAGCTTTTTCAGCATGCTCACGACGGCCTGGACCGTGAAGGTCACCTGCGCCCTGTCGCCGGTCCCGTTGAGCCCAACCACCAGGCCGTATCCGAACAGCTCATTTTCGCGGACCCCCTGGACCTTGGCGATGTCCTTAATCCTCGCATCGGCCGATGCCTGCACCGGGAGCAACGCCATCACGACACTCAGCAGCATTGCAATCCCGGCTGCCGTTGCCGAGTCCCCTCGGAAGGCGTAAGGGGTGAGGCGTAAGGGGAAAAGACTAAGGGGAAAGAAGTTGCGATCCTTTCCGTTCTCCATCTGTCGCCTCACGCCTTCCGCCCTCCGTTTCACGCCTGACCCCTCACGCCTCTCGCCCCGCTCAGTATAGGAAGAACCAATCGGCAAAGCGATTTAAAAGACCTGGCCGCTGCTTCTCGGCCAGGGCGCCCTTCCCCTCAAGGACGATCTCGGCGTCGGCAATCTGCGTCGACAGGATCGTGTTGGCGGGGGTGATGTCCACCGGTCGGATGACCCCGCTGATGGCCACATATTGGCTCTCATCGTTGGCCCGGACCGCCCGGCGCCCTTCGATGATGAAATTGCCGCTCGGCAACACCTTGACGACCCGCACCACCACCTTGGCGGTTACCTCATCGCTCCGAGCGATCGAGCCAGACCCCTTGTGCTCGTTGGTTCCTTCAAAGGCATATTGCGTCTTATCCCCTAACGGCAGGCCAAAAAGACTCGACAGATTGGCGGAGTTCGACGACTCCTTCTTGGTGTTGGTCTCGGCCTGGCGATTGAGGCTGCTCGATTCCGTCACCAGGACCGTGACAATATCGCCGACGTGCCGCGCCTTGGTATCGACAAAGAGGAAACCGTGACCGATATCCCGCCACAGCGATTCCCCCGCGGCCTGACCACAGGAGACGATCAGCAGCATCGATCCGACCATCGTTCCGACGAACCCTTGTCTCATCACCACTCGTACCCCTCACTCCTCACGCTTCACGCCTCGCGCCCGTCACGGTCCGACCCGGATCGTCTGGTCGCTTTCCACCTTCCCGAGGATCTCCCGACCGGAGGCAGTATTTTTCACCCGAACAACCTGTCCAGCCGCGCCCCCTTCCTGGGCGATCCCTTTGGCGGTAAGACGCAGGCCTGGCGCCTCCACTATTACGGTAACAAGATCGCCCTTCCGGATGAGAGGCGGCAGTTCCACTGCGTTGGAGATCACGATATCTCCCATTGCCAGCATCCGGGTCGTCCGACGTCCTACGGCCAGCGTAAGGTCCTGCAGCGGCTCATGGGTAAGCGAGCCGATGTCCCGGCGTTCGAGGCGAACGTCGGTCGTCTTGACGACCGTATGACGCGGCAATGGATAGTTCGCAACGACGACCTCGCGCATAAGCGACAACCGCACCACAAGCGAAACGGTCCGGTAGAGCCGCCCGTCGACCCACGCCTCCACCACGACTGGGATCGACCCCATGTCCACCCGTCGACACGGCTCAGGGCAGGCCGATGCCGGGCGCGGCCTGGCCCTCAAATCGACCTCTCCGGGCGGTACCACGAGATCGGTCGGCAGCGTATCGGGACGAACGGTGATCTGTTCCAGATCTCCATCCCGCCCTCTGAGTACCGCCGCCTTCGCAACCTCAAACAGCCTGCTGCTTTCGATGATCCGATGGGCGCCGGCGACGATCACCTGCCGGGGCGACTCGATCCGGATGTCGGCGGGGTCGATCCTGAACTGGCGCAGCTTGATGACGATCAGGGCGGGATCGAATATCCGGGTCAGACCGGGCGGCGGCGCCTGCCCGACTGGAAGTGTTTCAAGCGCCTCTACCAGCGGTCGGCTCCTGGCGGTGATCTCTGCCAGGTCCTTCAGCAGGATCTCCTTGCCCTGGACGGTCGCCGACTCCCTCACCCGGATCACCGCGCGAGGCATACCTGAATGCTGCTCCAACGGAACGCTCTGACTCGCCAGCGCAGACTGCGCGATCGCGAGGATCATTACCACGAATCCGCGCCCTATACGTGTTGACCAGGATGGGCGGTAGGTGATGAGGCGTCGTCCCATTTTCTTATCTCCTGATGTTATTCGACACCTGCAGCATCTCGTCAGCCGCTTGGACCGCCTTTGAACCTGCCTCGTAGGCCCGTTGGCTCATGATGAGATTGACCATCTCCTCGACCACCTTGACGTTCGACAGCTCCAAAAAACCCTGACCGATCGTCCCCAGACCCTGGGTCCCTGGGGCGCCGCTGGTCGGATCACCGGAGGCGGAGGTCTGCAGAAAGAGGTTTCGACCCACGCTCTGCAGTCCCGCCGAGTTGATGAAGCGACTGAGCTCGATCGTCCCGATCTGCTGGCTGGCCGTCTGTCCCGGAATCGTCGCCGATACGACGCCGTCGGAGCCGACGTGGACCGTCATCGCCTGCGCCGGAATCGATACCTCCGGCTGTAGCGCGAAGCCGTCGGACGTCACCACGCGACCGTTGGCGTCACGTTTGAAGCTGCCGGCTCGGGTATAGGCGATCGTGCCGTCCGGCCGCAGAACCTGAAAGAATCCGTCGCCCTCGATCATCAGGTCGAGCGGGTTTTCGGTCTCCTGCGGATCGCCCTGGACGTAGATTCGTTGGGTCGCAACCGGCTTACTCCCATGCCCGACCTGGATACCGACCGGAATCTCCGCCCCGCTCGCGGTCGATGCGCCAGCGGGCCGAAACGACTGGTAGAACAGGTCCTGAAAATCGATGCGGCTTCGTTTGAAGCCGGCGGTATTGACGTTAGCCAGATTGTTCGCAATGTTGTCAAGATTGAGTTGCTGCGCCTGCATCCCGGCTGCGGCGCTGAACAGTGCTCGAATCATCTCTGCTCCTTTTCGCTAGATCCGGCTCAACTCCGAGGCGGCCTGATTGAGGCTTTGGTCCAGAGCATGTAGCGCCTTCTGATAGGCCTCCGACGCGCGCAGCGACACCATAAGCTGCGTCATAGCGACAACAGGGTCGACGTTCGACCCCTCCAGGTATCCTTGACGGATCTCGACCCCCTTTGCGGGGGGAGGCGCCTCGGCGCTCGGCTTGAGAGTGAATAGACTGCCGCCTTCACGGATGAGGGCGGCAGGATCCGGATCGATCATCCGCAGGCGATCGATCTCTTGTCCATTCACCAGGATCCGCCCGTTACTGTCCACCACGAACCGCCCACTGGGGACCCGAATCTCCCCCTTCTTCCCCTGAACGCGGCTGCCGTCAAGGGCTTGCAGAGACCCGTCGGCACCGACCGCGAAATTGCCGGCCCGCGTATAGCGGACTCCGCGCGGTGTCTGCACCACAAAGAACCCTGATCCGTTGTTGGCCAGGTCCAGCGGATTCTCCGTCTGCCGGATGAGACCGCGGCTGAAATCGGTAACCCGGCGACCAGCCCTGACCGGCTGCGGCGTGAGCGGCGACCCCTCAACCAGGACGGCGGGTTGCAGCGGCCCCCGGCGCCCACCCTCGATCACCAGCAGATCCCCCTTGAACCCGGGGGTTCCCGCATTCGCCAGGTTCTGCGAGAGGACCTCCATCTTCGCCATCTGCGCCATCATGCCTGACGCTGCCACGTACAGCCCACTGATCATCGGCTCCTCCTTCCGCATCCTATAGGGGTTACCTCCCGCATGCGTCCCGGGAAAGAGCAAGCGGCGTGCCATCCATTATTTATGGAAGAATGCCGTAATCTCCGACAGAAAGGAAACGATGCAGGGCAGGACGGCCTGAGCGGGGGAAAAATTTGCCGTATCGTCCAGGCTGTCGGTGCGGGCATCATGGAGACGGAACCGCCGATCAGGATGAGTCGCTATCGCCCATGCCGGCCGAACTCGGCCAGGAGGCGGTCGGCCATCTGCTGATTCAACGCGTTTGATGCGGATGCGGCGGCGAAGTCGGTGATCGCCTTCCACTTGTTGTCAACATCCGTACCATCCTTGTCGTCTGGAGGGATATTGAAGAGCACCAACAGGCGCAGGAGCCGATCATGGATCTCCCTGATCAGCGTCATACTCTTCTGGATATGCTGGGCGGTGATGTCCTGAAACTCCATGGCGCTCATGATCTCAACCGCGCGACCCTGGACACGGCCGTGCACCTGACGCAGGCGCGTCAGTGTCTGAATCGCCGCATCCCGTCGATCAGGTTTTCCCCAGTCTTCGTCGAGCAGAATAGTAAGCTGTTGCAGATCTCTGCCCATCGCCGTCTGTTCGTCTGCAATCCGTTCGATCTCATCGAGCACGCGAAGCGATGCCTGCTCTGTGGTCTGGACGACCTCCGACAGTTGGCCGATCATCTTAGGCAGGCGACGAGAGGTCGTCCCGACTGCCGGGTCCAACTCCTGCAGGTTCTGCATCGTTTGGTTGATGAAAGCCGCCAAGCGACCGATTTCACCCTTGGTCTGGACGGTGACCATCTCTCGGAACTCACCATCGGCCATCCTTCTCGCGGCCTCCACCAGCGCCGAGAGATCTTGAGGCTCGTCGGACGGGTACGGATGTCCCTCCATGATCATTCTCCTTTTTCAGACAGCGATGAGTTATCGGCTCGCAGCATTCGGCTCCCGGCTCTCTGCGTGCTGCCCATGTTATCGCAGACCGCTAACTTGCCAGTAGATGTAGCTCCACTCGACGGTTCCGCGGATTGCCGTGCGCCGGATCGTTGGGTACCAAGGGCTGGTTCTCAGCCATCCCCTTAGCAGCCAGGCGCGTAGGGGAAAAGTGGTGGGCGGCCACCAGATACCGAATGACCGCCGTCGCGCGCGCAACCGACAGCTCCCAGTTGCTTGGAAAGCTGGATGACCTGATGGGAAGCGGATCGGTGTGCCCCTCGACCTCGATAGCGTAGGGCGTGTTGAGGAGCGGTCGAGCGATCTTGTCCAGGATTCGCTTGGCATCGTCGGACAGCATCGCGCTGCCTAAACCGAACAGGACACTATCCTGAAACCGAAGGACGGCCCCCTTTTCGGTCCGCTCGATCTCCACGCTTCCCGCCTTGATCTCTTCCTCAACGTGCGCGCTCAATTGTTGAACCAGCAGGCCTGTCATGTCCGGAAACGGCAGCAGCGCCGTCCCGCCATGCCCCGCCTGAACAATCGGTCGCGGCCGAGGCGGGACGCCGAATGCGACCCGGATCGACGATACCACATCGGTATATCGTCTGGTGTCCACCCTGGAAGACGCATACAGAACAATAAAGAACGCCAGGAGAAGGGTGATCATGTCGGCATAGGTGAGTAGCCATCGCAATCCCCCGCCACCGTCATGCCGGTGCCCTGTCATTGACGTTCTCCACCCAGAAGGATCGTTAGGTGCTCAGGCTGAAGCCTGAAGGCTTTTAGGGACACCTTCAGTCTTCTACCCTTCCACCTCAGTCATGACGTTTTGCTCGAGCAATACGACCGGAGTTTTTGCTCCAGGATATAGGGATTGAGCCCCGACTGAATCCCCAGGACGCCCTCCAACATGACCTCTCGCATCCGAGTCTCGGCGTCGCTCTTGGCCTTGAGATTTCCTGATATCGGAAGCAACAGGACATTCGCGCTGAAGATGCCGTAAAGGGTCGCAAGGAAGGCAATAGCGATCCCACGACCGAGACTATCCGTCCCCTCTCCGAGCCGGCTCAACACATGAACCAGTCCCATGACCGTCCCGATGATTCCCATGGTCGGGGCATAGCCTCCCATCATCCCAAACATCTCAATCCCCTTCGCATGGCGGGCCTTCGTCGAATAAATCTCCGTCTGCAGAATCTCCCGCACCATCGTTTCGTCGGCGCCATCGATCACCAGCTCGAGCCCCTTCCGCAGGAAGGGGTCGACCCCATGCGTCGACACCCGGTCCTGAAGCGCCAGTACCCCCTCTTTCCTGGCGGTCTGCGCCAAGTCCACCAGGGTCGCAATGACCGCATGCGGCGCGAGCGCGGCATCGGCGGACAGCGCTCGCCTGACGAGTCCAGGCAGCATCAGGGTATCCTCAAGCGAGGAGGTCACCATGGTTGCGCCGACGGTCCCGCCGACAATGATCAGAAAGGCCGGGAGGTTCACAAAGGCGCGCAGGTCTCCCCCGTCCAGCAAGACGGACCCCGCAATCGCCGCCAGTCCGATCGCCATCCCCCCAAATACACCGACGTCCAACACCATGCACCCTACAAGACTAACCGAATCTCCTGGGCCTGACTAAACCGCAGGAACTCGGCATGAAGCTGCAGATCGAGGTTAATCACGCTCATGGTCCCGTCGTGGTGAGTCGTTATGAGTTCCTCATGGAGGTCTACGAGCGTCTCCAGCAGATTGATGTGAAGCTCTTTGACGCTCGTCAGGTCGACGACAATAGCCTTCTTGCCGAACTTGATCATCGCGCTGACCTCCCGGCGCGCGTCATGCACCTTCTCGATCGTCAACTCACCATGCGGCCACGTACACAAGCCGACCTTTTGCCAGTCTTCAAACTGCAGCGGTTTCTTCGCACACTTCTGATGCTCGACCCCATTGATCACTACCCAGCCCTCCCGAAAGGCGCACGGACCCTGATACATACAGTACCGCCTCCCCTGGAACGACCGGGCGTACATGCACCGCTCGATCAGCGTTTCCCGGATTTGCCGTTGTTTCTCCTTCTCCTCTTCCAGGCGTTTGACGCAGTCGATGATGTGTGATCGGATATTCTCAGCCGTATCGCTCAGTGTGACGGCGCCATCCGCCTTTCGCTCGAATAGCGCGTCGGCGATGACGTCCAGATCGCCCTCATCACCGGTTACCAGGAACGCTGCCAGATTCTGCTTTCTTTTTCGGTACTCATCGAGCAGCGACAGTGTAAACGGGTTCTTCACGTCAGCGAGAATCGCGACCGGTTTTTCCCGGTCGATCGCCGCCAGCGCCTCGTCGAGATCCTCCGGCCCATCATAGGCGCGGATCTCAGCCCACGTCAGCTTCTCTCCCAACGTCTCATTCAAGCGGGGGGAAAGCAACAGGACCGTGCCGTAGAAGCGATCGGTATCGGGCTTGCCGAGGAGGACGTCGACTCGACGGGCCAGATCCTTCAGATCCAGCGGCTTTTTGAGGAATGCGGAAACGCTTAACGCCCTGGCCTCCTGGACCGTAGACATATCCGGAAAGCCCGTCATCAGGACAAACGGTACCCGAAGGTTAAGCTTTCTGATCTCGCGAATCAATTCGAGACCGCTTGTCCCGGCCAGCCGCTGGTCGGTCAGCACCAGATCGACCCCATGGCGTACGTGCTGAATTGCGGCGTCCGCATCGGGGGCCGATTTGACCTTGTGTCCCAACAACTCCAGATATTGCTCCAGCGACTCCCTGATCTGTTCGTCGTCGTCGATTACCAGGATCGTATCTTTGCCCATCAGGCGTCGCTCCCTTCATCGCGCTCAACTCATTGCGGTACCGGTTCTCGTTGAGCCGAGCGATCTTGCGTATTGCAGGTCCCGTGCCATAGAACAGGGGCTGAGGCTGAAGACCGAAGGTTGTAAGTTAGGGGACTAGGCCGAAGGCTGAAGACTGTTAGGTCCAGCCCCTTCAGTCTTCAGCCCATCTACCTTCAGCCTGTTCACCTTCGGTCTTCAGTGTTCAGCCTACACCCGTCAGCCTATTGCCCTGCCGTGTCGCGGCAAAATTTTCCGGTTACGCCGCCGCCAATTCGAGCGCCTTGTGCGAAATCAGGCGAAGAGACAGTATGTGATCCGCCGCGCCAAGGGCGATAGCCTCCTTCGGCATACCGAAGACCACGCAACTCGCCTCGTCCTGGGCAATGGTACGCGCCCCAGCCTGCTTCATCCGCAGCAGACCCTTGGCCCCGTCGGCCCCCATCCCGGTCATGATCACACCTACGGCGTTCCGGCCGGCGCATTCGGCGGCCGAGTCGAACAAGACATCCACTGACGGACGATGTCGATTGACCGGCGGCCCGGAGTAGACGCGCACGAAGTATTGGGCGCCGTTGCGTCGCAGCGCCATGTGAAAGTTGCCGGGGGCAATGAATGCGTGACCCGGGAGGACGCGGTCGCCATCCGCCGCCTCCTTCACCCGAATCGTACAGAGTTGATCGCATCGTTCCGCAAACGATCTGGTGAACTTCTCCGGCATGTGTTGAACAATGACCACGCCCGGGGCATCGGCCGGCAGCGTGGTCAGGAAATCCTTCAGCGCTTCGGGTCCCCCAGTGGACGCCCCCACGACGATGATTCGATTCGTCGTCCTGATCATCGCCCCATGCCCAGGCGATCGGACTCCCGAGGCGGGACTCACTGTGGTCGGCTCTCGCCTTTCGCGACGAACGACCCGGGCTGACGAGGCCGTCCGGACCCTGGCGATGATCTCTTCAGCAATCTCATCCATCCGCTCCCTCAGATCCACATTGGGCTTCGTGATGAAATCGACGGCGCCAAGTTCGAGGGCGCGCAGCGTCGTCTCACACCCCACCTCGGTGAGGGATGACACCATCACGACCGGGCATGGGACGGCCCCGCATCAGTGTCCCTAAAAAGGTCAGGCCGTCCATCCGCGGCATCTCGACATCCAACGTCAGGACATCCGGATTCAGCGTCTTGATCTTATCGCGGGCAAAAAACGGATCGGGCGCCACCCCGACCACCTCGATCTGAGGATCGCGCTGAAGCAGGACGGTCAGCATCTTGCGCATTAATGCCGAATCATCCACAATCAGCACACGAATCTTATTGGCCATCCTACGCCTCCGCTGGTGGCGTGAGGCGTGAAGCGTAAGGCGTCAGGCGATCTATCCCCTCCGCGCCTTACGCCTCCCGCCTCACGTCTTGTCCCTCACGCCTACCGCCTGACGCCTGACGTTTCTCGTCTAATCATCAAACAGTGTAACCTCCCCGTATCGCGCCATCTCCCGCTGTGCTGCCGCCTCATGCTCCCGCTCCACCACGGTCGTGACGCTGCCCAGACTGGAGAGACGCTTCAGTTTGACCCTCCCGGACGTCGTATCGAAGAGGACGTAGCGGGCTGTGCGACCTCCCAGGTCATGGGCCAGCAGCGGGATCTCCTCCGTACGCAAGAACTCCCGGATAAATCGGATGTTCTGCTGAGGAACCCCGTTCGGGGACTCCGCGGTCTGCAGGACATGGCCGCCGCCGAACACCTTGGCCTGTAGTCGGGCTCGTTGTCCTCCCAGTTTCTGAATCTCCCCGATGAGCAGTTCCATGGCGTGGAGTCCGAACCGGGCCGGATTATCGTCGCCGTTCCCGTTCGGCGAGGCGGGCAGCATGAAGTGATTCATGCCGCCGATGCCGGACTCAGGATCCCGAAGACAGGCCGCGATACAGGATCCCAGCAGGGTCTTGATCACCGTCGGTTCTCGAGCGGCGAATACGCCTCCGATGTGAATGTTGACGTGGGGCCTGCGGCTCATGCCGTTGTCTCCGCTGCCGTTGGCGTCGTCGGCTTTCGTTCCTCGCGCTTCCGGTAGATAGTGTTACGGAGGGGGAGAAACTGATCACCCATCCCGTAGAGCGATTCGGAATGTCCGAGGAACAGGTGACCGTCATCCGTGAGGTACGCGGCAAACCGCTCCATCAGACGGTGCTGCGTCGGCTTGTCGAAGTAGATGATCACATTTCTGCAGAAGATGCAGTCGAAGTGCGTTCGAATCGGCCACGGCTCCTCCTGCAGATTGATCCGTCGGAACGTGACTGGATTCCGTGCCTCCGGGGCCACCTGCACAAGGCCCTCGTGGGCCCCCTTTCCTCGCCGGAAATACCGTTCGAGAGTCGGCTTGGGGATCTCAGCGACACGGTCCGCCGTATACACACCCTGCGCCGCTCTAACCAGGACCTCCGTATCGATATCCGAGGCCAGGATGCGCACGTCCCAGCCCAGAAGGTTGTCCATGGCCTGTCGGAGTGTAATGGCGATGGTGTACGGCTCTTCGCCGGTACTGCACCCGGCGCTCCATATCCGAATCCGTCGCTCTCCGGTTCGAGCGGCCCGCGTCTTCCAGGCCGGTACCAACTCCTGCGCCAGAAAATCGAAATGCGGTTGTTCGCGATAGAAGTCGGTCTTGTTCGTCGTGATGGCATTGACAAAGTGTTCCAGCTCGGCCTGTCCCGTCTCGGCGCACAGATAGTCGTAATACCGTTGAAAGGACGTGAGCCTAAGCGTACGCAGCCGTTTCCCCAACCTGGAACAGACCAGGTTCCGCTTGTGTTCGGTCAGGGCGATCCCGGTATGGGCCTTCACCAGATCCTGAAAGAGTCGAAACTCCTGATCGGAGATTGTGACCTCCGGGAACACTCGAGATACCGGACTCGCCCTGCGACACATATTTACCGATCCTCTCGTCTCACTAGAACTCCTCAAAGGTCCCGTACGCCGCATCGGTCCCGGTCGCAGCCGCGACGGTCTGGGGTTTCTCGCTCTTGCTCCGCGTCTTGCTCTTCAGGGGCACGACCTTGCCCGTTGGGTCCGGGCCGACCGCTGACGGCCGACCGCTGACGGCGCCCTCGGCCAGCTTGAACTTGGCCACCAGGGCTGAGAGTTCCTCGGCCTGCGCCGACAGCGACTGCGCGGTCGAGCTGATCTGCTCGGTCTGGGCGGCGTTGCTCTGGGTGACGCTGTCCATCTGAGTAACCGCGTTGTTGACCTGTTCGATCCCCTGGGCCTGCTCCTGCGAGGCGGCTGAAATCTCGGCGATGAGATCCGCCACCTTCTTGACGGCCGCCACGATCTCGGTGAGGGTCTCGCCGGACTGATGGACCAGCCGGGCCCCATCTTCCACCTTGGTCATCGAATCGGTAATGAGGGCCTTGATCTCCTTGGAGGCAGCGGCCGAGCGTTGGGCCAAGGCTCGGACCTCGGAGGCCACAACGGCAAAGCCGCGACCTTGTTCGCCGGCGCGGGCGGCTTCAACGGCGGCATTCAGCGCGAGCAGGTTGGTCTGAAACGCGATCTCGTCGATGGTGGTGATGATGGCGGCGATCTGCCTGGAGGACTGGGTGATCGCCTCCATCGAGGCGACGGCCGCCCGGACCACCGCGCCCCCTTGCTCAGCCCCGTCGCGGGCGCTGACGGCCATCCGGTTGGCCTGCCGGGCGTTATCGGCGTTCTGCTTGACGGTGGAGGTCATCTGCTCGAGGGAGGCAGCCGTCTCCTCCAGGGAGGAGGCCTGCTCCTGGGCGCCACTACTGAGCTGCTGACTCCCTGCTGCGAGTTGGTGTGAGGCAGACGCGACCTGCCCTGACACCTCCTTTACCCTGGATATGACGTCGTGGAGCTTGTCCACGAAGGTGTCGAACCAGCGAGCCATCTCCCCAATCTCATCCTGGCTCGTGATCTCCAGCCGTTTGGTCAAGTCGCCTTCGCCTTCGGCAATGTCCTTCAGAACCGCGACTGCTTGGCTCAATGGCCGGGTAATCGAACGGACCGTGAACCACGCCAGGCAGAGGCCCACCACAATCGAGATCGTCAGCAAGACCAGAGAGAGCTGTGTTGATCGTGCCGCACCGGAGAGCACCACTTCACCTGCCTGCTTCGCTTGTACCTGCTGCTCGGAGACAACCGCCTGAATTAAGCGGGACGCCTCCTCCGCACTCTGCCGGCTCTTCGCCACCATTGAGTTCCCCAGCACCCGATTGTCATCAAGATAGGCCTTCAAAGCCTCCTGCATCGCCGTCCAAATGTCGTCCGAATACTTCTGAATCTCCGCGACCCGCTTGGGGTCAGCCGCCTGAAGAGCCTTCAGATGCGTGTCCATCAACCGGCGAGCCTGTATCGCCTTAGCCTCGGACTCATTGAGCTGACTGACGGCCAAATCTGTGAGCCAATATCGGAACTCGCTGAAAGTCTTGGCCACGGCATTCCCGGTCTCCAACTGTTCCAAGACGGCGCCCTGGGCGCGCATGGCCTCACCGCCGCGCACGAGCGTTACCCGCACATACCAGAGCGAGCCGCCAAGAAGCACCAACAGGAATATATTGGTAAGAATGATCTTGGCTCGAATCGTCAAGCAAAATCGCCATATACTCGTCGCCATGGCCTATCTCCTATCACTTCGACGCGGACTCGCGGCGGCTTCGGCGCCTTATCCCCGGTCGGCAGGGCGCGCGAAAGCCGGCGCCAGTCGTAAAATTATTTGATGTAGATCGCCACGCTGATCGCTCCGCCGAGTTCATCCAGCTTGCCGCCCTCTTTCTTGCCACCGCCGTGGGGGTCCTCTGCCCCTTTCGGCTCACCATGACACTCGAGACAGGAGGCGACGTAGTACTCCGGGATGATCAGCCGGAACGCGGGCTTCCCCTTGTGTTCCTTCATCTCAGTGTACGCCTTCCCTTTAGCCCACCCGTTGGATTTGAACTGGCTCTCAATTGCCAGATCCTCCCAGGCGTCTGGGGCATTGGCCCTATTGCGCACGTAGTCCTTTGGCGCGGTCAGTTTAATGTCCGCGACGCCGTCGGCCTTCTTCCTGAAGGCGTCTCCGACCTGCTTGGCAAACACCGCGGGCAGGAATCCCTTGTACTCGACCCCTTTTTTGTTGATGAGGGGCTGGGCCTTGTCCATTACTTCCTTCATGGACTCCAGCATGGCTTGCGTCAGCTTGCCCTCCACCGTGCTACGATCAACCTTGTCCAGTTCCCTGTTGGTAGCCTTCTTATAGTTCTCCTTGGCGAGGGCCACCACCTTCTCCCCAGTCAGCCCCTTGTCACCCTTTGTCTCGTCGTTGATGAGCGCCTGGTTGTTCGAGATGACCGCTCGACCGGATCGAAGCAGCGTGGCCAAATGTACTGCCATCCGTTCCTGCTCCGCCGTTTGCGCAAGAGCGCCCGCCACCTCACACTGCCCCAAGCTGAGCGCAACCGTCCAACTCACGAGGCCGGTCACCATCACCGTAAGAATCCGCTTGCCTTGCGCGTGCCACTTCATCTCTTCCTCCTTTTCATGCCGGGCGAGCCCGCTGGGCTCGCCCTAATTATGTAGCGCGGCCTCGACCGTTGCCCCGATGGCCCGTGCCGCCTCGCCCGTCGTCAGGACCTTCTCGATATCTACGAGGATCACCAGCTTCTCTCCTGCTTTGGCCAACCCGTTGATGCAGGTTGTGTCCACCTGGCCATGGAGGTCCGGGGCAGGCTGGATGTCGGTCCCGGCCACGTCCAGGACGTCGGAGACGGCATCGACGATAAACCCCGTGATCTTGCCCTGAACCTGGACCACCACAATGACCGTAAACTTGGTCAACTCCACCTCCGGCAGACCGAACTTCTTCCGGAGGTCGATGATGGGGACGATGGTTCCCCGGAGGTTCAGCACCCCTTTGAGGAAGGTCGGGGCATTCGGGAGGGGGGTGATGGCCGCAAACCCCTTGATCTCCTGGATCTTCAGGATCTCGACCCCATACTCCTCCTGGCCCAGGGCGAAAGTGAGAAACTGCTGCGTGTCATTGGCATAGCCGGTCTTGATCGCTACGTCCGTCATATCCGTGCCTCCTTTCATAGCTGTCAGCCATCAGCGGTCAGCCTTCAGCCTATTCGCCTGTCGTTCTAAAACTCCTCGAACGTTCCGTGCGCCGCATCGGTCCCGGTGGCGGCTGCTACCGCCGGGTACCCACGGCCCGCCGTGGGTGCGGTCTCGGGCTTGCCTTTGCCCCTCGCCTTTAACGGCACCACTTTCTGGCTCACCGAGACCTGTCTGACCGCTGCCGGCTGATCGCTGCCGGCTGTCGTCGTCAGCCGGAACTGGCCCACCTGAGCCGAAAGCTCCTCCGCCTGCGCCGCCAAGGCCTGGGCGGTCGAGCTGAGCTCCTCGGTCTGGGCCGCATTCTGTTGGGTAACGGAATCCATCTGGGTGACGGCCTTGTTGACCTGCTCGATCCCCTGGGATTGCTCCTGGGAGGCGGCGCTGATCTCGGCGATGAGATCTGCCACCTTCTTGACCCCAGTCACGATCTCGGTGAGGGTCTCGCCGGACTGGTGGACCAGCATGGCCCCGCCTTCGACCTTGGCCACGGAGTCGGTGATGAGGGCCTTGATCTCCTTAGAGGCGGCGGCAGAGCGCTGGGCGAGGGCCCGAACCTCACTGGCGACCACGGCGAACCCTCGCCCCTGTTCCCCGGCGCGGGCGGCCTCCACGGCGGCGTTCAGGGCCAGGAGGTTGGTCTGAAACGCGATCTCGTCGATGGTCGTGATGATTTCAGCGATCTTCTTGGAGGAGGCGGTGATCGCCTCCATCGAGGCCACGGCCTCCTTGACGACGGCGCCGCCCTTCTCGGCCCCGCCCCTGGCCGAGACCGCCATCTGATTGGCCTGCCGAGCATTATCTGCGTTCTGCTTCACGGTGGAGGTAATCTGCTCCAGCGAGGCGGCGGTCTCCTCCAGGGAGGAGGCCTGCTCCTGGGCGCCACTACTGAGCTGCTCGCTGCCGGCCGCCAGTTGTTGGGCCGCGCCGGACACCAAGGACACCGCCGTCGATACTTGATGGAACAATGGATTCAAGGTGTCCAGCGAACCGTTAAGCGCCGCAGCGATCTGGCCCAGTTCATCGCCCGAGCGCGCCTCGACGCGCTTGGAGAGGTCGCCCTCGGCCATTCCCCGGATTACGGGAAGTATGCCGGCCACGGGGCGCTGCACGGAGGCGCGAACGATCCACGCTAGACCTAGCCACAGCCCGCCCAGCACAACCGCCAGACCACCAATGGCGCCCCAGGCACTCTTGGCAGCGCCGGCGAAGGCTGCCGTTAACGGAACCTGCACCATCAGGCCCCCCATGACGTCGCCCATCTTGAAATCTTTCCTGGGGCTGTCAGGGTGGCCGTTATGGCACTCCGCGCACGCTTGAGCCGACACCACATCCGGGACAAAGAAGTGCAGCGATGGCACGCCATCCACCCATCGAATCTCCACCGGCTGGGTCTTCGGATCCTTGACGAGCTGCTCAAGAGACTTCCGCTCGAACTCATTTCGAGGCCCTTTGGCCTTGTTGATCGGCCAGAGGCTTAACAGGTCTACTTTGTAGAGCCCCTTCTCGTTCACCCGAGCGGTAACCTCGTTGACAAAGGTGGCCGGGAGCGGGATCCATCCCTTTTCGTCTCGATTCTGCGCGTCGCCTGGCTTCACCTCAAGGCCATCCTTCCGCAGTTTGGCCACAACCTGACTGTTGTAGTAAGCGCGATCCTCGGCGACCTGCAGTGCGATGGCCTGCGCCGTCTGCCTGGCCTGAGACTCAACGGCCTGCATAGCCTGGGAATAGATATAGAACGCTCCGCCTACGCAGAGCAGCACCACCACGGCTCCAAAGGGGACCAGAATCTTTGCACTGATGTTCCAGTTCGCGAGCTTCATGACTGTCTCCTTCTCCGAGCAGTTCCCTGCTCCTCAGGCCGCAAGGCGGAGCACGTGTGATCCGGACGCCAGCCGAATCAATCCCGGGATGTCCAGGATCATCGCTACCCGACCGTCACCCAAAATCGTCGCCCCGGACACGCCAGGAACCTTCCGGTAATTGGTTTCCAGACTCTTGATCACCACCTGTTGTTGCCCCAGAAGTTCGTCTACCAGGAGTGCGATCCTCCGGCCTTCCTGCTCAACGATGACGAGCAGGCCCTGGGCGGGATCATAGATCTTTGGGGTCACATCAAGACGCTCGTAGAGGCGAACAATCGGCAGGGCCTGACCGCGAACGTTGACCACCTCGCCGCGACCGACCACGGTCCCCAGATCCGCCGGCTTGGGCCGAATCGATTCGGTGATCGAGAGGAGCGGGATGATATAGACCTCATCGCCGACCTGGATCGACAGGCCGTCCATGATCGCCAGGGTCAGCGGCAACTTGATCGTGAACCGGGTCCCGCGGCCCGCCTCGGTCGCAATGACGATCGAACCTCCCAATCCTTCGATGTTCCGAATGACGACATCCATCCCGACCCCGCGGCCGGATACGTCGGTCACCCGTTCCGCAGTCGAGAAACCGGGCTGGAAAATCAGGCGATAGACCTGGTCGTCGGTGAGCGACTCATCCCCACTGATGAGGCCCTGCTCAGTTGCCTTCCTGAGGATCCTGGACCTGTCGAGACCCCGGCCGTCATCGGCCACCTCAATAAAAATGCTGCCGCCCTGATGGTAGGCGTCGAGCTGAATCCGCCCCTCTGCAGGCTTGCCCAGAGCCAGCCGCCGATCCGGAGGTTCAATGCCGTGGTCCACCGCATTGCGAATCAGATGGGTCATCGGATCACTGATCCGCTCGATCACGGTCTTATCCAGCTCGGTCTCCTCGCCATGGATCTGCAGCACGATCGTTTTCCCGCACTCCTTCGCCAGGTCGCGTACCACACGAGGAAATCGCCTGAATACCGTTCCAATCGGGAGCATCCGTACGGCCATCACCCGCTCCTGCAACTCCCGCAGATTTCGATCCATCTGGCCGACCACCCCCTCCAGCAGCCCGGCCCGCGCCGGGCCGAGCGCCGCCACATTCTGGTTAATGATCGATTGGGTGATGACCAGCTCACCAACCAGATTGATCAGCTTATCCACCTTTTCGGTGCTGACGCGTATCGTCGAGGAATCCTGCTTATGTTGCAGTTCTACCTGCTGCTCGAGGGCTCTCGCGACATGCGGCGGACTTGTCGCCCGGTCCTCAATCAGGATCTCGCCGACCTTCTTCTGCTTGCGAAGGGCCTCATCCAGTTGGATCGGCGTGATCGCCTGCGCCTCAAGCAGTAACTCACCGATCTTGGGGACCTCTTCGTGTGGGCGGATGTCTGAGGTCGGACCCGATTCGGCGACTGACCGGCTTACAGCGGGGCCGTCCACTCCGCGCTCCAGGAATTCATGCAGTGCCTGCTTCAGCTCGTCGCCATCGGTCTCGTCACCCTGCCCCCCCCGTGCCGCGGCGAAGAGGCGCTTGATGACGTCGGCGGATCGAAGCAGGAGATCGGCGGCGGGACGGGTCAGTGGCATCTCGTGCTTTCGGAGACGGCCGAGCAGATCCTCCACGCTGTGCGCTACGGCCCCAATCCGTTCAAATCCCAGCATCCCGCTGTTGCCCTTGATGGTATGAATGGCGCGGAAACTCTTATTCAGGAGTTCCTGATCGTTGGGGTTGGTCTCCAGTTGTAAGAGGCACTCCTCGAAATCTGCCAGCAATTCGGCCGACTCCTCAAAGAACCCTTGCAACAGATCATCGTCTTCCACGTCGCGCCTCCTTCGTCCCGGCCTAGCCCGCCTGCAGCGGGAGAACCTTGGCGATGACCTGCCGAAGCTGTTGAGGATTAAACGGCTTGACGATCCATCCGGTCGCACCGGCTGCCCTGCCCGCCTGCTTCATCGCGGCATCGCACTCAGTCGTCAGGATCAGGACCGGGGTCGACCCGTTGACCGGGCGTCGGCGGATCTCCTTGACAAGGGTGATCCCGTCCATGACCGGCATATTCACGTCGGTAATGATCGCATCAACCGCGTGCCGATCCAGCATGGTGAGGGCATCCCGCCCATTGCTCGCCTCGATGACGTCGAGACCGCCGTCCGTCAAGGCGGTACGGATAAACCCCCGCATCGAGTTCGAATCATCGACGATTAATATCCGCTTCGCCATCCCTACCTCCTGCCATTATTCGGTCGGAAAGAACATCCACATCGCACACAAGGGTTACCACTGACGGCTTGCGCTCGGTTTACGACACCTCCGTCTTGTTGCGTTATCGGCAGCCGTGGCCCCGCACTTGAGTCGCTTCGCGCTCATCGGAACCGAGATCCTGCAGCACATTACAAACCGGTCATCGGAAGCAAGAGACCTGCCGATAGGACAAGAGGGGCTATATCGATAGGAGGACAGATGATGAAGACGATGCTGCAGCAGCCTGAGCGCGCAATCGCCGCAGACCCGAGTCAGATCGCATTGTGTACGCACGCCGAGACTCTAATTGGCCGTTCGCGACCGGACGACGACTCTCGGTTACAAACGACCGATCTCGGCCAGGCTCATTGGACAGCGGTGGGCAAACTGACGCCGGGGCTTATCCACGAAATCAACAACGCCCTGTGCGTCGTCGGCAACTATCTTCAACTCCTGATGTTGGAACGGGAACGTCGTGGCTGGGATATTCTCAAGCCGCTCACGGCAATGAGCAGCTCGCTCGAGCGCGCCCAGACCGTCACTCGTCGTATTGCGGCCTATGCGAGAGAAAAGGCGCACCCTCCCTCTGTCATTCGGGTGAACGACCTGATGGAAGCAGTGCTGACCCTCGCCAGCGTGCAGAGGCGGTTTCAGGAGATCGAGATCTGCAGGGTGTTCGACGCTAATTTACCGGAGATCACAGGCGAATCCAGATCGCTCACGGATGCCTTTGTCGAACTGCTGACCATCGACGGCCAGACAAGCGTGCAAGGGAACATCATCACAATCTCGACACGCTCGATACCGGGCTGGGTGATGGTCACCCTGAGCGTACCGGACCACGCGTGGCCCTGTTCGGAGGTGAGCGTGGATCTTGCCCGCTGGATTATCGAGCAACAGGGAGGCCGAGTGGTACGGAACGGGGGCTCGGACCGGGCGGGGGATATTTGGGTCTGGCTTCGGGCATCGGCCGGCACTACAGCGTCGCAGGCGGCCTAGAGGACGAACGGTCCGAGGTTCGTTCAGCAGCGAGCCTCAAAGCGCCGCCCGCCCTGCGCCCGCACCCACGCCTGACTCAACCCCTGCAACAGCGCCTGAAGCGTGTAGGGCTTGGCCACCACGGCGTCTATTCCGCTCCCGGCGAGCTGGGCGGGCTCCAACTGGTCCCCCCACCCGGTGACGAGAATGACCGGAAGGTCCGGGCAGTACGCCCGTGACGCCCGAGCCACCTCCCAGCCCGACATTCCCGCCATCCCGAGATCGGTGATGAGGAGATCAAAGCGCTCGGCACGCAGACGCGCAAGGCCCATCTCGCCGCTTGTCGCCACAATGGCCTCGTGATCGAGGAGTCTCAGAAGGTCGGCCAGGGTTTCACCGAGCAGCGGTTCATCATCGATGACAAGCAAACGCAGCCGATGCGGTAATCGTGGGACCGGAGCATCGACGGGCAACTCCGAATGGCCTGCTTGCGCTACCGGCAGCCGAACGATCACGCTGGTCCCCCACCCCTCCGCACTCGTAATATGGATCTCGCCCCCATGGCGTCGTACGACCCCTTGAACCATACTGAGCCCGAGGCCGGTTCCATGGGCCCCTTTCGTAGTAAAGAACGGTTCAAAAAGACGCGCCTTGACGTCTGGAGTCATCCCGATGCCGGTGTCGGTGACGGCCAGCTCTACCCACTCGCGCTCATTCGGCAATCCCGGGGCCAGTGACCGGGTCCATGGTCCGTGAGCAGGCGCACCGCTCATCTCGGACACCGGCACATGTCTCGTCGCGATCGTGACCATGCCGCCCTGCGACATGGCATCCAGGGCGTTGAAGAAAATATTGGTGAGCGCTTCCCGCAGTTCCGCCGCATTCCCCAGAACCGGAGGCGCGTCGCCCAACTTCTGCGCGACCGTGATTCGAAGCCCTTGTGCTTCGGCCTGATCTTTCCACCGGGGCCGGGTGGTCTCGAGGACCTGTTCAACAACCTTGTTGAGCGGGACCGGCGTGAACGGCTCTTCACCTCGAGGTCGGGTGGCTTCCCGGATCTTCCGGACGATATCGGAGCCGTCAAGCGCCGACCGCTCCACCAGGCGCAGGTTCCGACGGAGTTCATCGGACGTGACGACCCCCTGCGCAAGGCGCGTCTGCAAGAGCAACACCTGTCCGAGGATGCCGGTCAGGATGTTGTTGAAGTCGTGGGCGACCCCGGAAGCCATCTGTCCCATCGCTCGAAGCCGTTCCGTTTCAATGAGGGTGGCCTGGGCGCTTCTTAACGCTGTGGTTGCCGTCTTCGCCGCTTCGTAAAGACGGGCGTTCTCAATGGCAATGGCCAACTGCTCACTCAAGGGTACCAGGAGGTCCAACTCGCGCTCCCCATAGCGATATGGATCAACGCTCGCCATACAGAGGATACCGATCGCCTGCCCCTTGCTGATCAGCGGGAGGCGCACGCAGGAACGGATACCTGCCTGCAAGAGGGCCTCGTCTTCTCTGAACTGCTGCGCCTCGGCGAGATCCGATTCGAGATAGGGTTGGGACTGCGTAAGCATCCACTGGATATCGGTCCTTTCCGCTCGTGACGCGATACGCACCCGGTGGATCGGCCGATCGACCGCGAGTTGTAGTACTCGAAGGCTCGCATCGGCTCCATCCGGCACGACGACCTCCATCTGGTCGTATGGGATGAGCCGCTTGACCTCTCTCGCGAAACTCTGATAGATGCTCTCGAGATCAAGCGAAGAGCTGACGACCCTACTCAGTCGGTTGAGGGCATGCAGCCGATCCGCGCGCTCCTCCAGACGGATACTTAACTCCCGGACGACGGTCTCCGCCTGCTTACGATCGGTGACGTCCTGCTTAATCGCAATAAAACGGATGATTTCTCCGCGCTCGTCCCGTACCGGAGCGATGGTCTGCTCCTCAGTATAGAGGGTTCCGTCTTTACGCTTATTGATGATCTCCCCCTGCCAGACCTGCCCCGCAAGGATCGTCTCCCACAACTGCCGATAGACCGCCTCATCGTGCCGACCAGACTTGAGCAGGCGAAGATTCCGGCCGACAACCTCTTCAGCGGTGTAGCCGGTGAGCCGCGAAAAGGCGGGGTTCGCCCAGATGACTTTGCCCAACAGATCGCAGATCACAATGCCGTTCGCGGCGGCCTGCAGGGCGGCGGCCTGAATCAGTAGACTGCTTTGCGCCTGCTGGACCTGTACTATGTTGTCCTGAACACTGTCCAGCACCCGGTTCAGGGCGGCCCCCATCTGGGCAAGTCGATCCTCGCCGGTAGTACAGACCCGTAGCGTCAGGTCGCCCCTGATCCCCTTGGCCAAAACCGCCATGACCTGCCCCACGCTGTCCTCAAGGCGCGCCAGCATCTGATCGATCGCCTTTCCCATCTGACCCAGATCATCCTCAGTCGGTAGGCCGACGCGCGCGGAAAAATTTCCAACCGCCGCTTGCTCAGTAACCGTAATCACCCGATTGAGCGCCCGGCCGATGAGGGTGGCGATGACGTACCCAAGGATGAGGCCAACAATCACGCCCCCCGCAATAAAGCTGAGCATGAGGATCCGAGAGTGGCTGTAGGTCGCCTGGGCCTCCTCGTAGCGGTCCCTAGCGGCCTGAGCCTTCAGATCGATGAGGACATTGACCGCTGCAACCGAGGCTTGATACCGCTCTCTGTCCTTATTCAACGCAAATTGGTAGGCCTCGTACTTCCTGCCCTGGGTACTCATTGGCAGAAAATCGTTTACGAAGTCCGTCTGGTAGGCAGCGACCGCCGCCTTGAACGCGCCAAGCGCTTCGCGCTCCTGCCGTGTGAGCCGCATCTGCTCAACCTGTCCGATCCGCGCCTCAATCAACCGATAACCGTCCCGAATCTGGACGGCCAATTGGTTCATCTTGGCGGGATCGTGTTCGATGGCGTGTTGGAGAATCCATCCGCGGATCTGATGGGTCAGCCCGCGAGCTTCGGCAATAGCCTTGATGCCAAGCAGGTCCTGCTCATATACCTGCTGTACACCGGCATTGACGCTTCCCATGTTACGGATACCGAGAACACCGACACCGGCCATGATGGCGCCGATCGAGGCAAACCCGATCGTCAACTTGGTCGCCGTCTTAAGATTTTTAAACCACTGCATCGCTATTGTGTCGGATCGCAGCAGAGCAGAAGGCGGACGGGGCGGGTACGCGAAACAGGGATGGTGGGCCGTGTAGGACTCGAACCTACGACCCGCTGATGAAGCGTTCTCAACGCGGCCGGTCGCGCCCACGAAAACCGTTGTATGTCAATCAGTCGCAAAGCGTCCGTGTGTTCCACCTAGTCGCACAATCCCTTTTGTGCCATTGTTCCCACCTCAAGATGGAATGCCGGTAGAGTAATAACGCAATCCGATAGCTGATGAGATTTTTACCACAGTTGCGCCGCCGTGAAAAGAATTTTGGGCAAGGCCGCTGCTATGTGATCAGATCCCACAGGTGCGCCGCCATCTGCCGTGTCGCCTCTTCCACCATCTGATCAATCTTGGGCCGATCCGCGGCTCCCACGGGGCCGCCCGCCTCCACGTACATCTTTAACTTGGGTTCAGTACCGGACGGCCGCACGGTAACCTTGAGGTCTTGGTCGAAAAAGAACGCCAGGATGTTGCGAGAGGCGAGATCGGTCTCGGATGTGATCGGGCCATAGCGGTCCTCATCCTGATAGTCAACCGTCTGGATCAACCGACAGCCCACCAACTCCGGTGGCTGCCGGCGTCGGAGCGCCACCATCATATTTCTGATGCGCTCCTCCCCCACCCCGCCCTCCAGGATCAGCGAATAGGCGCTGTGGGCCACGTAACCGTACCGATCGTACAGGCGCTCGAGTTCGTCCTGTAAGGTCTTGCCGTGGCGTTTGAGGGCCGCAATGTACTCGGCAACGAGGAGAGCGCCGCCGGCCGCGTCCTTGTCGCGCAGCTCTGGGGTCACCAGCACCCCGTGGCTCTCCTCGGCCGCACAGAGAAAGTCATCAGGGGTCGCTACCATGTCGTGATAGCGACCGGTACGAGCCACGGCCTCCAGGACGTCGCCGATGTGCTTAAAGCCGACCGGCAGATCGCCGATGATCGCCACTCCGTACGCCCGGGCGATGGCCGTCATCAGTTTCGTGGTGACACAGGTCTTGACCACAAACGGATGCGGGGGCATCTCGCCACGCGCCGTGCGGCGTTCGATGATCCACGTGGTGAGCAAGGCCGCGATCTGGTTGCCGTTCAGAAACCGATCGCCCTGGGCTGTTCGAATCACGACACCCAACCGATCGGCATCCGGATCGGTGGCAAACGCCGCATCTGCCTCCAGGCGGTGCATCTCCGCGGCGGCTCGATCCAGTGCCTCAGGCAGCTCCGGATTGGGCATCCGATTGGGTACGTCGGGAAACTCTCCGTCGGGGTCGGCTTGACTCGCCACCAGCGCCACACGGAAGCCGGCCTTGGTGAGCAGGTCATAGACGGTTCGTCGGCCGGCGCCGTTGAGCGGGCTATAGACAATGAACGCGTCGCGTGCCTCGCGCTCGATCGAACGGGCCAGGCTCGCCTCGAGGTAGGCCTCATGCTTAGCCGGTCCCCACCACCTCACCAGATTGTCTTGCGCTGCCTGCTCGAACGGCATCTTCCGGACTTCCTGCACAGCCTGCACCGCTTTGGCCATCTCGTCATCGCGGGGCGGGACCGGCTGCCCACCGTACTCGGTATAGAACTTCATGCCGTTATCGTCGGGATGGTTGTGGGACGCGGAGATATTCAGGCCGCCGCTGGCGCCCAGATGCCGAATGGCAAACGACAGCTCAGGCGTCGAGAGGAGCAGGTCGCTCCCTCGAACCGTCCACACGGTGATCCCGTTGCCGGCGTAGATCTCGGTGGCTAGTTGCGCGAAGTCGCGCGAGCGAACGCCGAGCAGCGGATTCGGTAGCGACGGATCGTACCGTCCACGCAGGTCTTTGTAGATGCGACAGTCAAAGGCCACGACGACCGAGAGCGGCTCGTCGCCATACCGCCGGCGCAGGTACTCGACGTGGCCCTGGACGGCGGTCGCCACGGTGTAGCGATTGATCCGGTTAATGCCGATGCCGACCGGGCCGCGCCGGCCGCCGGTGCCAAAGGGGATCACACGACGGAACGAGTCGAGCAGAAACTCCCACTGCTCGCGACCGATCAGGCGGACCAGTTGCGGCCGATACGGCTCAAACTGCTCTCCCTCGAACCAGATCCGAAGGCGCCGGAGCGCCTCAGCGCGCACCTGCGCCGACACCTCCAGCGTAGCGAACCCCTGCTCGACCGTTTGCTCCCACGATGGTGTCATGCCGTCTCCCCCGAATCATTTCAACTCAACGCGGGCACCAGCATCGATACCCACCCATGTCTGATCTACCGTAACCGCTGTGGCGCCAAAACGTCGAGCGAGGACCAAATAGACCCCATGGCCCACAGCGACAACTCCCAAGATCGAGTCGCAGGGACGAGCAGTCCCACCTCGCTCCATTGCTCCACAACGAACGGGACTGCTTCCAGTGGAATGAGGTTTGAATGAATGTGGATGGCCGCGAATGACGGTGGGAATAGTCGGAAAGCCGGACTGCCGGCAGTTAGGGGTGGTGGGCCGTGTAGGACTCGAACCTACGACCCGCTGATTAAGAGTCAGCTGCTCTACCAACTGAGCTAACGGCCCCATGACATCAGGGTATAGGGTTTAGGGTATAGGGTATAGGGTTAAAAGCACGGCGCGCCTCCCAAACTTGGATCCTGTTTTTATACCCTACACCCCACACCCTCCACCCGATCTTTTCATGGCGCGCCCAGCAGGACTCGAACCTGCGACCTACTGCTTAGAAGGCAGCCGCTCTGTCCGACTGAGCTATGGGCGCAGTAGAACGGGGTGTAGGGTATAGGGGGGTCGGGTGTCGGGTTAAACGAATCAAGCCGCAAT
This sequence comes from Candidatus Methylomirabilota bacterium, assembly GCA_003104975.1. NCBI lineage: Bacteria > Methylomirabilota (SeqCode) > Candidatus Methylomirabilota bacterium. Next base: position 43,699 of record PQAM01000017.1, on the reverse strand, counting down.
CCTGTCTCGTCCCCCACACCCTACACCCTCTGCCCTAAACCCTGTCTTATCGTGGCGCGCCCAGGGAGACTCGAACTCCCGACCTACGGATTCGAAGTCCGGCGCTCTATCCAACTGAGCTATGGGCGCGTGGGGTGAACGGAGGGACTCGAACCCTCAACCCCTGGAGCCACAGTCCAGTGCTCTGCCATTGAGCTACGCTCACCATTCGCAAAACAGTGATGAGTGACTAGTAATTAGTGAAGGCGGCGGGCTCTTTTCCTGACCACTGACCACTTATCACTATTCACTGTTAAACTGGCGCGCCTGGCCCGATTTGAACGGGCGACACACGGCTCCGGAGGCCGTTGCTCTGTCCGGGCTGAGCTACAGGCGCAAAACAGCAGGGGTATAGGGGTTAGGTGTTTAGGGGTCTAGGACAAATAATAAATCGTTGAACTATCGATTTAACCCTTACCCTTCTACCCTATACCCCGAACCCTGTCTTTTTGGTCGGGGCGAGAGGATTTGAACCTCCGACTCCCTGCTCCCAAAGCAGGTGCGCTACCAGGCTGCGCCACGCCCCGTCCTTCGTCCCCTCAGACCTGGGGGTCGAGATCAACCGCCGCTCAGCTCACGCCGCGGCGAGGTAGAGGCGGCGCAACAACGGCTTGATCTTCCCAAGAGCCTGGGCACGATGACTGACTCGATTCTTCAGATCCGGCGGAAGTTCGGCCATCGTGAGTCCGAGGTCCGAAACAATGAAGATCGGATCGTAGCCGAATCCACCGCCACCGCTGAGCGCTTCAGCGATGATTCCGTCGCAACTCCCATCCGACAGGGTCAACTCGCCTTGTGGGCCCGCCAGAGCCACCACACACCGGAAACGGGCGCAACGCTCAGAGGCCGGCTTCCCCTCCAACAACTCGAGGATCCGCTCGTTGCGCTCCTGATCGGTCGCCGTTGGGCCGAGATACCGGCTCGAGTACACACCCGGTTGCCCCCCGAGTGCTTCAACCTCAAGCCCCGAATCGTCTGCAAGCGCCCAGCAACCGCTGTACGCCGCAACGGCCCGAGCCTTGATCCCGGCGTTCTCAGCGTACGTGGTTCCCGACTCGACCGGCGGCACATACCCATAAAGGGACGCAAGCGAACAAAAAGAGATCCTCAGGTCGCTGAGGATCGTGACGATTTCTTGAAATTTGCCCGCGTTGGCCGTGGCTACAACTACCTGCATTCTAGAAACCTCGCCCCCCGATGTCAAGCTACATCTTTACATCTTCAGGCCGTTGATCTCAGTCCCCAACAACCCCCGTTGAAGGTCGACAAACCGGTCGATCCCTCGTGTCGCCAAGCCGAGCATCTCATCCAACTGCGCCTTATCAAAAGGGATCTCCTCGGCGGTCCCCTGGACCTCAACAAATCTCCCGGAGCCGGTCATGACGACATTCATATCGACGTCGGCCATAGAGTCCTCGGGGTAGTTCAGATCCAGCAACAGTTCCCCGTCGACATACCCGACGCTCACGCCGGCGACAAAATCCTTCAGGAGCGGCCCCTTCAGTTGCCCGTTCTCTTGGAGCCGAGCGAGCGCATCGGCCATCGCCACAAAGGCCCCCGTAATGGCGGTGGTTCGGGTCCCGCCGTCGGCCTGGATCACGTCGCAATCGACCAGCACCGTTCGCTCCCCCAATCGCGTCAGATCGATCACAGCCCGTAAGGAGCGGCCGATCAGACGCTGAATCTCAAAGGTCCGGCCGCTGGCGCGCCCGGTCGCCGATTCCCGAGGCGTTCTTGTCGTGGTCGCGCGGGGGAGCATGCCATATTCGGCGGTCACCCACCCCTGACCGGTCGCGCGCAGAAACTGCGGGACCTTCTCCTCTACCGTCGCCGTGCAGAGGACCCGGGTCTCACCGACCTCAATGAGTAGCGACCCCTCGGCATGTCTCAGATAACCGCGGTTTATCTTTATCGGCCTGATCTCATCTACCTTTCGACCATCACTCCTCACGGGCTCTCCTTTCATACGATTATCCGACAGATCTCAAAAGACGTATTGCGGTAGTAAGGCCGTGCGTGTGTCCACATGTCCGGCCAATGTTGCCGTCTCGGCCCCCTCGATAAGGATCTGCACACGCGTGATCTGGGAGAAGTTGGAGGCCAGCGTGTTGACGATAGAGAAGACGGTGTAGAGCTCCTCTTGAGCGCCCCCCATCAGACCGTTCCGTATGCCTTGATCAAAATCGACGTACGCGGTCCCGGATGAGTCGATAAAGAGGTTCTGTACCTTCGTCTCTCGAGGAACCGTTGCCGACAGGTCGTCGCCACTCGGTCCCTTCATCAGCTCGACGAGAGTCCGCTTGGCATCGTCAGTTATCGTCGTCCCCGCCTCTATCTCTCGTCGCTCTTCACGGAAGGCGTGATCGTCACGGCTGACAAAGAAGAGCGTCACGCGCCTTCGTCCTCCTTCAGGTGCCGACCTTGGTGCCTCCGAAGCGGTGCGCTGGACATCGGGTCGGATCATCGCGACGAATTCGGCGCCTCGCAGCACGATAGCGCCAACGATCACCACCAGTACGGCAATGAGGATGGCTGCGGTCTTCATCTCATGGCAGACGAGGGTGCAGGTACCCATCCTACCCGTTTTTCATATCGTGTTTTGAACTTGGCGATACCGGCCAGCAAGGCCTGCGCAACCTGGTGCCGATACGACTCCTGTTCGAACTTCTGTTCTTCATCCGGATTCGTGATAAAGGCGAGTTCAACCAGCACGGACGGCATCGCCGCCCCAACCAAGACGTAGAAGGGTGCCGACTTCACGCCGCGATTCTCTACTTTGAAATGGCGTCCAAGCTCATTGAGGAGTGACTCCGCCAACTCACTCGATTCCTTTACGTAGAACGTATGCGTCATATCCCAGAGGATAGTCTTGAGGCCTCGCTGGGCATCTCGACCGACACCATCAAGATGGAGAGCCGTATTCTCCCTGATCGCGGACGCCTTTGCGCCCCGGTCGGACGGTTCGCGGCTCAAGAAATAGGTCTCAAAGCCGACCGCACGACTCTGAGGAGCGGCATTGACGTGTAAACTGATAAAAAAATCGGCCTTGTGGCGATTAGCAATCATCGTCCGATCTTCAAGCGGAACGAAAATGTCCTCCGTCCTGGTCATGATGACCCTCATCCCAAGCGTCTCTTCGATCAGTTCCTGCAGTCGGAGGCCGATATCAAGAACGATGTCTTTCTCTTTCGCACCAGACTGGCCGATCGCTCCGGAATCCCTGCCTCCATGACCGGGGTCAATGACGACCGTCTTGATGATGTGTTCCGGCGACGATACGTCGGACGGCGCGATCGGTTCGTCGCTTCGAACTGCCGCCTTCGACCCGACGGTTTGTCCGGGTGTTGGTTGGATCGCGGCTTCGGCCTGCCGTGAAGAGCGCGCTTGCCGATCGCGCGAGAAGAGATCGACGACAATCCGGTCAGGCCGCTGCAGGGCGAAGATCGTACTCGATAAGCTGCGCCCCATCCCATAAATAGTAATCTGACTGGCATTACCGAGCTGTTGAGTTTCAATCGTTCTCACCAGACCATCAGACACGTGACGCGATCGAATTAACGGGCTCAAGATCCCTTGTTTCACCTCCACCACAACCCGACCCGATGCCCCATCATCCAACACGATAAAATCGTGCGGTCTGGTACCTTCCAGGACGACCCGGGTATGGTCTGGATAGGTGTGAAATCGTAAGACGCGCAGCGTATGGTCCCGCTCGACGATCGTGGCTGTCAGCGTCTCCTGGTCCCAACTGACCCGGGTTTCACCATACTGCGCACCGAGGGTAATCGGTACAAGCTCAATTGGCACCACGATCGCCCTTCCGAGTCGGCGAGGCGGTTTGGACAGCGAGACGACGCGCGTGCCCACTCGAACCTCCGGTGAGCCGACTGTGAGTGAAAGAACAGATCTCCCCAAGGGAATTCTGACACGCTCTCGGGTTACGACTTGATTTGCCGGACGTCCCACAGCCTTGGCCAGATTTGCCAGCGACAGATATTCCTCGCCTTGAATCACGATGGTGGAAAGCGTCAGGCGCTGCTCTTTCAGAATAACCGTCACCGGCCCCGCCAGGGCCACGGGTAAATGCGTGGCCACCACCGCAAATCCACACAGCAGCGAGACTGCCCTCACCAGCCATTGTTGAGCTGGTTTCCTATATCTCACCCGATACTTCCTCTCTCAGCCTTCCCGACCCATTCGTACATCTCTCTTGCGAGTTGCTGTTATTATAGTCTCGGGAGGTTCTCCAGGACGACCAAAAACACAGGAAAAACGAAAAGCCCACACGGTAGAGCTAGCCGTGGGGGCTTTTGTTGAATAAATCCTGGCGGCGACCTACTCTCCCGCGCAGTTGCCCACGCAGTACCATCGGCGCTGGAGGGCTTCACTTCCGTGTTCGGTATGGGAACGGGTGTTTCCCCTCCGCTATGACCACCAGGAACTGTCCAGCTTTCCGGGTCTTGTTGTATCGGATCAGTCTCGTGTTGGGCGACAACATTTTCACTGCACTCCATTCACCCGAACCCACTCCTTGATTCTTGCCAATTCCTTCCGCCCCAACACGTTTCTGACGATTAATTCATCAAGTTTATGATAGGGTCGATTCCGAACGACTCGCTCGGCCACTTCAGGGCTGATACCGGGAAGCCTTTGAAGCTCCCGCATTGACGCCGTATTTATATCGAGTTTTGACGCGACCGACTTACTGTTGACGCCCCTCTCTTCAGCCGCGAGACGACGTTCGAGCCATCCGTTCGACATAGCCGGATAAAGTACGATCCCGACTACGCATACCAGCCACAACGCGATCCACTTCATGACCGAACATCCATACAGAGAAAAAAATAATTGGGGTCAAGCCGCACGACCGATTAGTACCAGTAAGCTAAACGCATTCCTGCGCTTACACATCTGGCCTATCAACCTTGTAATCTGCAAGGGGTCTTTAGGGGTTTGCACCCGGGAGATCTCATCTTGGGGTGGGCTTCGCACTTAGATGCTTTCAGCGTTTATCCCTTCCGAACATAGCTACCCAGCGATGCCCTTGGCAGGACAACTGGCACACTAGAGGTTCGTCCATCCCGGTCCTCTCGTACTAGGGACAGATCCCCTCAAATCTCCTACGCCCACACCAGATAGGGACCGAACTGTCTCACGACGTTCTAAACCCAGCTCGCGTACCGCTTTAATGGGCGAACAGCCCAACCCTTGGGACCTGCTTCAGCCCCAGGATGCGATGAGCCGACATCGAGGTGCCAAACCTCCCCGTCGATGTGGACTCTTGGGGGAGATAAGCCTGTTATCCCCGGAGTACCTTTTATCCGTTGAGCGATGGCCCTTCCACTCGGGACCACCGGATCACTAAGCCCTGCTTTCGCACCTGCTTGACTTGTAGGTCTCGCAGTTAAGCTCCCTTATGCCTTTGCACTCAACGCACGATTGCCGACCGTGCTGAGGGAACCTTTGGGCGCCTCCGTTACGCTTTAGGAGGCGACCGCCCCAGTCAAACTGCCCACCTGACATTGTCCCCGACCTGGCTTCACAGGTCCGGGTTAGAAGCCCAGTATAGAAAGGGTGGTATTTCAAGGTTGGCTCCACGAGGACTAGCGTCCCCGCTTCAAAGCCTCCCACCTATCCTACACAAACTACACCAAGATCCAATGCCAAGCTACAGTAAAGGTTCACGGGGTCTTTCCGTCTAGGTGCGGGTAACCGGCATCTTCACCGGTACTACAATTTCACCGAGCCACTCGCTGAGACAGCGGCCAAGTCGTTACGCCATTCGTGCAGGTCGGAACTTACCCGACAAGGAATTTCGCTACCTTAGGACCGTTATAGTTACGGCCGCCGTTTACCGGGGCTTCGATTCAGAGCTTCTCCGCCTTGCGGCAAATAACTCCTCCTGTTAACCGTCCGGCACCGGGCAGGCGTCAGTCCGTATACATCGCCTTTCGGCTTCGCACGGACCTGTGTTTTTATTAAACAGTCGCTTGGCCCAATTCACTGCGACCTTCCGACGCTCCGCAGGGCGAACCTGCTCACGTCGGCATGGTACCCCTTTTCCCGAAGTTACGGGGCTATTTTGCCGAGTTCCTTAGCGAGTGTTCTCTCGAGCGCCTTAGGATTCTCTCCTCATCCACCTGAGTCGGTTTGCGGTACGGTTACCGAACGACTCGCTAGAGGCTTTTCTTGGCAGTGTGGTTGAGCCAGTTTGTGGCCTTGCGGCCTCCCCATCGCTTCTCGGAGTTGACGTCTCGACGGATTTGCCTATCGAAACCTCCTACCAGCTTAGAGCCCGATGTCCGACACGGGCATGGCCTACCCTTCTGCGTCCCCCCATTGCGTCTTTGTCGTCGCCCGGTAGTACAGGAATATTAACCTGTTGCCCTTCGCTTACGCCCGTAGGCCTCAGCTTAGGAACCGACTAACCCTGGGCGGATTAACCTTCCCCAGGAAACCTTAGATTTACGGCGACTAGGTTTTTCACCTAGTTTATCGCTACTTAGGCCGGCATAATCGCTTCTGCACTCTCCACCGGTCGTTACCGTCCGGCTTCACTGACTGCAGAATGCTCCCCTACCGATCCCATTCGCCGAAGCGAACGAGATCCCACAGCGTCGGTAGCAGGCTTGAGCCCCGTTACATTGTCGGCGCCAGAACACTTGACCAGTGAGCTGTTACGCACTCTTTAAAGGATGGCTGCCTCTAAGCCAACCTCCTGGTTGTCTAAGTAATCTGACATCCTTTCCCACTTAGCCTGCATTCCAGGACCTTAGCTGGTGGTCTGGGCTGTTTCCCTCTCGACCATGGAGCTTAGCCCCCACAGTCTGACTCCCGCAATTCCAGTTGACGGCATTCGGAGTTTGGTTGAGTTTGGTACCCTTGTGAGAGCCCTAGCTCATCCAGTGCTCTACCTCCGCCACTTACGTTGCGAGGCTAGCCCTAAAGCTATTTCGGGGAGAACCAGCTATTTCCAGGTTTGATTGGCCTTTCACTCCTACCCCCAGCTCATCCCACACGTTTTCAACCGTGATGAGTTCGAGCTTCCATGCCGTGTTACCGGCACTTCACTCTGGCCAGGGGTAGATCACCTGGCTTCGGGTCTACTGCACGCAACTCAATCGCCCTATTCGGACTCGCTTTCGCTACGGCTCCGCCTCGCGGCTTAACCTTGCTGCGTACAAGTAACTCGCCGGCTCATTAAGCAAAAGGCACGCCGTCAGGCATTCTCGCCTTGCAGCGAGCATAGCCCTCCGACTGCTTGTAAGTGTACGGTTTCAGGTACTATTTCACTCCCCTCACTGGGGTGCTTTTCACCTTTCCCTCACGGTACTGGTTCGCTATCGGTCATCAGCAAGTGTTTAGCCTTGGAGGGCGGTCCCCCCGGATTCCCACAGGATTTCACGTGTCCTGTGGTACTTGGGTATCCTGCGCAAAGAGTCTCATACCTTTACTCTACAGGGCTGTCACCTTCTGTGGCCGACCTTTCCAGATCATTCAATTAGGCATGAGATTTTTTACTCTTCGACCCCGCCGTATCAGGGCCAGGCAAGACCCCTCAACCCCAATGGCGCAACGCACACGGGCTATCACACGCCATCGGTTTAGGCTCATCCCTTTTCGCTCGCCGCTACTGGGGGAATCGCGGTTGCTTTCTTTTCCTCGAGGTACTGAGATGTTTCAGTTCCCCCGGTTCGCTTCGTCTGGGTTATGAATTCACCCAGCGATGATCCGACATAACTCGGATCGGGTTTCCCCATTCGGGCATCCTCGGATTAGCGTCTGTGTGCGACTACCCGAGGCTTATCGCAGCTTACCACGCCCTTCATCGCCTGCTGATGCCAAGGCATCCACCGTACACTCTTAGTAGCTTGACCCCAATTATTATGGTTATCGAGGTCTGTATGAATTATTTAGTGGAGACCCGGATCGCTTATTCAATTGTCAAAGAGCTCTGCGAGCAGCGCTCGCACCAACCGTCCGTTACAACCTGCTCGATACCTCTGTCAGGGGCACCGCCCACTCAACACCCCCATGGTGGAGATGAGCGGGATCGAACCGCTGACCCCCTGCTTGCAAAGCAGGTGCTCTCCCATCTGAGCTACATCCCCATGCGTTACGGATGCGGGCCCACTTGCGCGGTTGATCCGCGATGACTACACCGACACCAGTAATGGGTTGGTGGGCCTTCCTGGGATCGAACCAGGGACCTCACGCTTATCAAGCGTGCGCTCTGACCGGCTGAGCTAAAGGCCCCCTTCGAACTTCACGGAGGATCGACAACGTTATGCGCCCACGCTGACTCATACGCCACAGGCGTGGGGCGCGACTCTGCGGATGGAATAAATATCATTGCTACCGACTTGGGGTACATTGACCTGGGAGTTTCTAATTACTCCTTAGAAAGGAGGTGATCCAGCCGCACGTTCCCGTACGGCTACCTTGTTACGACTTCACCCCAATCACTGACCATACCTTCGGCGCCTGCCTCCCTTGCGGGTTAGCTCAGCGACTTCGAGTACAGACAGCTTTCGTGGTGTGACGGGCGGTGTGTACAAGGCCCGGGAACGTATTCACCGCGCCGGGCTGATGCGCGATTACTAGCGATTCCTCCTTCATGCAGTCGAGTTGCAGACTGCAATCTGAACTTAGACCAGCTTTTTGGGATTAGCTCCACCTCGCGGTCTCGCGTCCCTTTGTGCTGGCCATTGTAGCACGTGTGTAGCCCAGGGCGTAAGGGGCATGATGACTTGACGTCATCCCCGCCTTCCTCCAGCTTGACGCTGGCAGTTCCCCTTGAGTGCTCGGCATAACCCGGTGGCAACTAGGGGTGAGGGTTGCGCTCGTTGCGGGACTTAACCCAACATCTCACGACACGAGCTGACGACAGCCATGCACCACCTGTCTCCGCGCTCCCTTGCGGGCACCCCGCCCTTTCAGGCAGGTTCGCGGGATGTCAAGCCCTGGTAAGGTTCTTCGCGTTGCGTCGAATTAAACCACATGCTCCACCGCTTGTGCGGGCCCCCGTCAATTCCTTTGAGTTTTAGCCTTGCGGCCGTACTCCCCAGGCGGGGCACTTAATGCGTTAGCTTCGGCACGGAAGGGGTCAATACCTCCCACACCTAGTGCCCATCGTTTACGGCTAGGACTACCGGGGTATCTAATCCCGTTCGCTCCCCTAGCTTTCGCGCCTCAGCGTCAGTGCTAGTCCGGAAAGCCGCCTTCGCCACCGGTGTTCCTCCCAATATCTACGCATTTCACCGCTACACTGGGAATTCCGCTTTCCTCTCCTAGACTCCAGCCAGACAGTATCGGATGCGGGACCTCGGTTAAGCCGAGGGATTTCACAACCGACTTACCTGGCCGCCTACGCGCGCTTTACGCCCAGTAAATCCGAACAACGCTCGCCCCCTACGTCTTACCGCGGCTGCTGGCACGTAGTTAGCCGGGGCTTCCTTCGGTGGTACCGTCACACCCGGCGGTTATTTGCCGCCAGATCGTTCGTTCCACCCGACAGGGCTTTACAACCCGAAGGCCTTCATCACCCACGCGGCGTCGCTGCGTCAGGCTTTCGCCCATTGCGCAATATTCCCCACTGCTGCCTCCCGTAGGTGTCTCAGTTCCAGTGTGGCCGGTCGCCCTCTCAGGCCGGCTACCGATCGTCGCCTTGGTAGGCCGTTACCCTACCAACTAGCTAATCGGACGCAGGCTCCTCCTTTGGCGGGAGCTGCTTGCGCTCGCCCCCTTTGGTCCCCCCAAGATCCTCACAAGGACATTACCCGGTATTAGCCCACCTTTCAGCAGGTTATCCCGATCCGAAGGATAGATTACCTACGCGTTACTCACCCGTTCGCCGCTTTACTCATCCCGTTGCCGGGACTTTCACGCTCGACTTGCATGTGTTAGGCACGCCGCCAGCGTTCGTTCTGAGCCAGGATCAAACTCTCCAAATTGAAACGCACGAGGTATAAGCCTCGAAGCGAGCTTCCGTTTCCGGTCGACTCGCTCTGGCAAACTTCATCCGCCCTCAAGTCAGTAGCAACGATATTCTATTGTCAAAGAACAGTCAGAAAAACCCGGCAAGGTTGCCGGGCACCGCTTCTCCAGTTAATATAGAGCATCATTTCGAATACGTCAATGCTCAATATCGAATAACGGAAGTTGTAAAGTACAATAAGGCATCGTAGCTGTCAAGCATTTTCTTTCGGCTGACGACTCTTTTTCACCCGTCGGAAAAATCGCTTGCCCACCTTCAGCAGGTGCTCCCGTTCCATCGGAACCTTCAAGGTTTCATTCCGGACGACCTCCCCATCAAGACTCACGCCGCCCTGACGAATCAACCTCCTGGCCTCCGAGAGGCTCTTGGTCCCACCGGACTCTTTGATCAGCCAGGCGATATCTACGTCGGCCTTCGCATCCTCTATGATAAACAGATCGATCTCGTCAGGTAGCCGCTTCTCGCGGAAGATCCGATCGAACTCAGTCGCCGCCTCTTCGGCGGCCGGCTCACCACGATAGAGCGCCGCCAGCCTCTTGGCTAACTCGACCTTCGCTGTCCTAGGATGCAGCGTGCCGGCCTTCAACCCCTCATCCATCGCCTCTACCGCCTCCAGTGACATCCCGGCCACCAACTCGGCGTACTTCACAATCAACTCATCTGGAATCGACATCGCCTTTCCAAATACCTCTCTGGCCGGCTCATCGATCCCGATATAGTTGCCGAGGCTTTTGCTCATCTTCTGCACCCCATCGGTCCCTTCCAGTAAGGGTGTGATGAGCGCGACCTGCGGCTCCTGCCCATAGGCGCGTTGCAGCTCCCGTCCCACGAGCAGGTTGAACTTCTGATCGGTACCGCCCAGTTCAACATCGGCCCTGAGCACGACGGAATCGTACCCTTGGGCCAGCGGGTAGAGAAACTCATGGATCCCGATAGGCCGTCCCTCCCGGTATCGCTTTTCGAAATCGTCCCGCTCCAACAACCGGGCCACCGTATACTGGGCCGCCAGGCGGATTACGCCGGCGAAGTCCATCCGACTCAGCCACTCACTGTTGAAACGAATCTCGGTCCGACCTTCATCAAGAATCCGGAAGATCTGTCTTTTATAGGTCTCCGCGTTCGCCCGGACCTCCTCGGACGTTAATGGCTTCCGGGTCTCTGATCGTCCCGTCGGGTCGCCGATCATGCCGGTAAAATCGCCGATGAGAAAGATCACCCGATGACCCAGATCCTGGAACTGCCGCAGCTTTCTCAAAACGACAGTATGGCCAAGGTGCAGGTCCGGCGCGGAGGGATCGGCGCCAAGCTTGACGCGGAGCGGGACGCCGGTTTGTAGCGAGCGCTCAAGTTTCGCAAGCAGTTCCGCCTCGGAGATGATCTCCACCGTAGCGCGCCGGAGGGCGCACAGTTGCTCATAGGCTTGCGCTTTCACGTCATTCATCTGCGAGTTCTCCATTGTGGGGGTGGTTGCCTTTCTAGCATAAGCGTACGCTCCCTGCAACCTCAAACCGTTCCGCCTCATGTCCCGTCGATCATCGTGAACAACGAGGCCGGCGACACTTGTTGGGGTCTTATTGCTCTGTTATAGTGGTGTCAATCGAGATCGGCATATTGAGCGGTTCAGTGACCACTTCTCTGGATATCCAGCATATAGAGACATAGTCGGTGCGGCGGATCATCTGGTCTATTCTGTTGTTGATGGCCGTCGCCTCAGGCGTCCTCGGCGGCTTGTTGGTGACCTATCTCCGAGATCTCCCCACACTTGATGCGCTTGAGGAGTATCAGCCCAGTCTCGTAACCACGCTGTATTCCGATCACGATGAGCCATTCGCGACCCTGTATGAGCAGAAGCGCTTCTGGACGCCACTGGACAAGATCCCCCGCCACCTGATCAATGCCCTGATCGCGGTTGAAGATGCCCAGTTCTACCAGCATCGCGGGATCAATTTCCGGGGTATCGCGCGAGCGGTGCTTGTCAACCTGCGGGCGCTGCGCCCCGCTGAGGGCGGAAGCTCCATCACCCAACAGTTGGCGAAGCTGCTGCTGCTCACCCCGGAGAAACACCTGTCGAGGAAGATCAAGGAGGCCATCCTGGCGCTCGAAATCGAGAAACACTACTCCAAGAACCAGATCCTTGAGCTCTACCTCAATCAGGTCTATTTCGGGCATGGGGCCTATGGGGTGGAGTCCGCCGCTCATACCTACTTCAAGAAAACGGTCGAGCAGTTGAATCTTGCCGAGGCGGCCACCCTCGCCGGCCTGCCGAGGGCGCCGAACTACTACTCCCCGATCACCGACAAGGAACGGGCAATAGGCCGCCGGAATCATGTGCTGGCCCGGATGGTTGAGGAGGGGTTTATTACCAAGCAGCAGGCGGCGTCTGCCCTGACCGCGACATTCGACGAGTTTCCGTTCGAGAAGACCCGGAACCTCGGCCCCTACTTCGTCGAATACATCCGCCAGCAACTGGAGGACACCTACGGCACCTACGCCGTCTACCATGGCGGCCTCAAGGTCTACACGACACTGAACATCGCTGCGCAACGCGCCGCGGAGGCGGCCCTGATCGAGGGGTTGAGGGAGATCGACAAGGCTCGCGGCTTTCGCGCACCCCGACCACGATCCCCAACCGTTACGATCACCGACCGTACCGCTCCCACCTACCTGATCCCGAAGGCGGGCGAGACCCTTCGCGCGACCGTTACGAAGGTTCTACCGAAGGCTATCACGGTTCAGATCGGCGGCTATCACGGCGAGATCGCCCTTGACAAGATCCGTTGGCTCAACACCTCGCAACCGCACCAACAGCTTCAGGTCGGAATGGAGGTGAAGGCGCAGATCCTCAGTGTCAATAAAAAAACCAAGACGTTGAATCTGAACCTTGAACAGGATCCTGAGATGGAGGGCGCCTTCCTCGCCATCGATCCGAGAGATGGGGGCGTCAAGGCGATGATCGGCGGCTACGATTTCGAGCGATCCAAGTTCAACCGCGCGCTGCAGGCCAGGCGGCAGCCGGGTTCGGCCTTCAAACCGCTCGTCTACGCGGCAGCCTTTGATCGCGGGCTCACCCCGTCCACGATCATCAACGACACGCCCGTACGCTATCCAATCCTTGTGGACGGGAAACGAACCGACTGGAGCCCCGATAACTACGATCGGAAGTTCCGCGGCCCGACCACGTTACGATATGGGCTCGAACACTCCGTCAACGTGGTTGCGGTTAAGCTGATTGAGCAGCTCGGGGTCGATCCGGTCATCGAGCTGGCCCGCACCCTCGGGATTGAGAGTCCGCTGCGCAGGGAGTACGCGCTGGCCCTCGGCGTCTCGGAGGTCACATTGTCTGAGATGGTCTCGGCCTTCGGCGTCTTTGCACATTCGGGAATACGGTTTCTACCCTACGGCATCAGGAAGGTGACGGACAACAAAGACGCGCTCCTGGAAGAGTACACCCCGGCGGGGCAACAGGTGATGAGGGCCGAGACGGCATTTGTTCTGACCAACGTCCTGACGGGCGTCATCGAGCGGGGGACGGGGTCGCGCGCGCGCATCCTGGGAAGGGTCATAGCGGGTAAAACGGGAACGACTCAGGCAGCCACTGATGCCTGGTTCATCGGGTATACGCCCACGCTCGTCGCAGGTGTCTGGCTCGGCTACGACACCAAGCGGTCACTGGGGCCGCACGAATCGGCCGCGACCCTCGCCGTTCCCATCTGGACCCGCTTCATGCAGCGGGCCCTTCAGGATACACCTCTGGAAGATTTCCCGATGCCGGAGAACGTGGCGCCGGCGCTGGTCAACTACCTATCCGGGCGTCCCACCACAGCCGACGACAAGGATGCTGTCAAGGAGTTTTTCTTCAGGTGAGAAGGGCGGCTGTCTAACTGGGCCAGCCGATGTACTGCCCATCCTCCCACAGTTCCACCATCCTGCCCACGATGATCAATCGGTCCTCAAACCGTTCGCGCTGTGACAGGGTCTGGTCAGACGACCAGTGATCCCGTAAAGGAGGACGGGCGTGTTCGCTGAGGCTGAGGTAGCTGTCGCCTAGTTCCGCTACCGTACTCTGGTTGCACCGAAGCAGGTTCGAGGCAGGCACAATCAGCGGCTTCGGATTGTCGAACAGATGGCCCCAGTGCAGGCAGTCGCGCAGATTGATCCCGGTCAGACGATGGGCCAGGCGCGCGAACTCCATAAACCAATCGGTGGTACGGGTGCAGACCAGGCAACCCCGGCAGTCGTCATGCTCAACGACGGGGACATAGGCCGCCGCCATCGGCCCGCCCGTCAGTATCCACTGCACCGCCCGATAATGATGAAAGCGCAGCTTCGGTGACGTCGTATCGACCCGGTCCCGGGTCGGCTCGCGCCGGCTTACGCGGACCGGAACCATCGCGCGGCCGGCGCGCACAACGCTCGACATTGAAGACCGCGGTACAATCAGCATGCGTTCGGTTCCGTTCCCCACAGTCTGCACCACCCTATTCAGTCGATTCCGTATTGGGGTACCGCGGCTTGATGGCCGCCGGAACCCGCACTATCCTTATCGCCGCCAGCCGATCCTGTCAACACTTTCTTGCGCGCAGACAGCAAGGCCCAGCTCACCCGCGCCTCTGTCTGAACCGGCTCTCACCCGCCTTGTCCGCTCCGTTAACCCTACGGCAACAGGATCGTCCGCAACGTCGTCCGCTCCTGGACCATCTCGAGTGCTCGCGGCAACTCCCTGAGGGGGAGGCGGGCGGTGATGAGTCGACCGACCGGCACCTCGCGGCGAGCGATCGCCTGGACGGCATCGGCAAAATCTGCCGGGGTATGGTGGTAGATCGGAACGATCCGGATCTCTTCATAGTGTAACCGATGCAGGTCGAGAGGAAGCACCGCGTCCTTCGCCACCCCGCCGAAGGGGATCAGCGTCCCTCCCCGACCGACCAGCTCAAACGCCTCCTGATGTGCCTGCGTACTCCCGACCGCCTCGATGACGACATCGGCCCCTCCGCTGCCCAAGGCCGCCTGCACGCCCTCTTTCTCCGATCCACCGGCCGTATTCAACGCCGCATCCGCACCGAGGCTCTTCGCGAGCGCCAGACGATCCTCATGATGATCTACGCTGACGAGACGGATCGACGACCCGTACCGATGCCGCAGGACGGCAATGAACAGCAGGCCGATCGGTCCGGCTCCGACAACGACGATCTGATCGCCGTCGGCGATCGGCACCCGCCGGACCGCGTGCATGACGCAGGCGAGCGGCTCGGCCAGGGCGGCCTCCTCAAAGGGAACCTGCGCAGGCAACTCGTACAGGTTGACCTCGACAATCCGTTGAGGGATCCGGAGGTAGGGGGCGAAGGCGCCGTTATTATACAGCAATCGTTCGCACATACCCTGGCGGGCGCGACGGCACGCGCGACAGCGAGCCGCCGGATCCTGGTCGGTACAGGGGGCCGAATTGGCCGCAACCACCCGCATGCCGGGCTGCCACCGATCATCGGCCTGTTGGCCGCGCGCTGCCACGACCCCGGCCCACTCGTGCCCGAAGAGTCCCGGAATCCGCATCATCGGGTGAGAGCCGCGCAGGTAGACCTTGCGATCGGTAAAATCGATGGAGGCGGCTTCAACCCTGGCCAGCAGCTCCCTGGGCCCGATCGGCGGGATCGGCACCTCCTCCAGCCGCACGTCTTCCGGACCGTGAAGTACCGCCGCCGTCATCGTCCGGTTGCGGGTCTCTCCGGGGATCATGCCGTCCCTGCTCCTTTTGCATAAAACAGGACCTTCGTCGCCTGCCCTTCCCGCTGCAGGCGTGCACCCTCGGCGAACCGGCTCAGGTCAAACCGATGACTGATGAGGGGGGCGGTTCGGATCCGTCCGGAGACCAGGAGGCGAATCGCCTGTTCCAACTCGACCGGCGTAGCCGAGTAGGTTGCCGTAAGCGACAGCTCCTGTCGGTAGAAGAGACCGAGGTCGATCGGCATACGTCCGGCCTCGCCCGCGTCCGCGAAGAGGTTGATTGTCCCTCCGGCACGCAGGACGCCGAGCGCTGCCTCCACCATCGGCGCATTGACCGCGGTGAAGATCGCACCATCGACCCCGTCATCGTCCGCCACCGAGCGAAGCGCCGCGCACGGATCGGATCCGGTCACATTCAGGGTCGTCTCGATGCCGAGCGTTCGAGCCAACTCGAGGCGATCCTGTCGAATATCCACACAGATCGGCCTCGCGCCGAATACGGCGACAGCCTGCGCGACCAGCACCCCCATACATCCGGCGCCCACGACGACGATCTGATCCCCAGCCTGGACGTCGGATCGTTTGACCGCCCGCAACGCGCAGGCCACCGGCTCCATGAAGATGCCGACATCATCCGGAAGAGAGTCAGGCAGCGCGAAGGCCGCCTGCGCGGTCTGCATGGCAGGAATCCGAACGAACTCGGCAAAGCCGCCGGGATCGATGTTGGTCGCTTTGAACTGAGGGCACATCGAATCGTTGCCGTGGCGACAGTAACGGCACCGGCCACAGGGGACATGGTGCGCCACGGCCAGGCGGTCACCCGGCGCAAACCGCTGGACCCCCTCGCCAACCGCCTGAACCACCCCTACCAACTCGTGGCCCAGCGGGACGGGCGGCTTCAGCGGGGTCTTCCCGAAGATCTTTGCCAGGTCGGACCCGCACAGACCGCACGCTCGCATTGCCAGCAGCAATTCGCCGGGTCCAATGGATGGAACCGGCAGTTCGGTACATTCCACAGCCCCCGGTCCCAGCAGTCGGATCGCGTTCATCCGGTCACCGTTGCCGTACCGGTACACTGCTCACACGGGCAGTTCGCCCGTAGCGACTCGTAGGTATAGATGCCGGTATCGTGTCCGTCGCTCCAGGTGAAGTTCAGCGCATACCATCCCACAGGTCGATAGTTGGTGATCTGCACCTCGCCGGGTTTCAGGACCGGACCGCTCAGCACCAGGAGCTCTCGGGTATGCGTCCGCTTGTCCCTGGCGTCATTACAGGAGGCGCATGGACAATCGCGCCGCAGATCGTCAAATGGATAGCGGCTGCAATGTCCGTCGCGCCATGTAATCATCAAGGCCCGCTCCTGGCGGTCGACGATCACCTCGGTCGGATCAGACGATTGTGTCGATATCACCGTTCGCCCGCTATTTTTCTCTGTCCAGGCTACCAGGAAATCCGCGCTGTTGTCGGACCACTCGACCGCGAGAAATGGCGCGAAGCAGCAATCGCCCCTCATCGGTGTCCCGCTCGAGGTGAGGAATCAGGTCGCCGTAGCGGACGATGGTCTCTCCCACCCTGGCGAAGATCTGGTTCGGATCGATCTTGTACCGTTCAAACCACCGCTGCACCTCAGCGATGGCCTCCTCCTTCGTCAACAGCGGGGCCTCATGCTCTTCAGCTTCCGGTGCGGTCGGTTCTTTATTTGGACGCTTTGACTGTTCCGCCATATCGATCACGTACGCTGCCGACTATCGACGCGGCACCTCACAACCGTTGAGCATCACACCAGCGACGACAGGCATCTGCCGTATTGCGCAAGAGCATGGCGACCGTCATCGGGCCCACCCCGCCAGGCACCGGCGTAATCAGCGAGGCCTTCTCCGCAACCTCAGGAAAGTCCACATCGCCGACAACCCGACCGTCGCTCAGGCGATTCACACCGACATCAATCACGACGGCGCCGTCTTTCACCATCGAGCCGGTGACCAGACCGGGCTTCCCTGCCGCCACGACAAGGATATCGGCCTGGCGGGTATGCGAGGCAAGATCGCGGGTCTTGATGTGGCAGATGGTGACGGTCGCGTGATTTTGCAGCAGAAGGAACGCCGTCGGTTTGCCGACGATCACACTCCAGCCGACAATGACGGCGTGCTTCCCCTCGATACCCACACCCGATCGATTCAGCAGCTCAAGAATGCCCAGCGGTGTCGACGCCACAAAGAGAGGTGACCCGACCAGCAGTCCTCCCAGGTTGGCAGGGTGAAACCCGTCCACATCCTTTTCAGGGTGGATCGTCTCCAGGACCCGCCGTTCGCCGATGTGGGGTGGAAGCGGAAGCTGGACAAGGATCGCGTGTATGGTGGGATCGCTGTTCAGACGCTCGATCTCGTGAAGCAGGAACGCCTCCGACAGATCGGTCGGCAGATCGATCCGCACCGAGGTGATCCCGACCTCCCTGCACGCCCTGGCCTTATTCCGGACGTAGGTTGCAGCGGCCGGATCGTTCCCGACGAGGATCGCGGCCAGGCACGGCACGACCCCGGTCTGCGCAGCCATTGCAGCGACATCAAGCTGGACTTCTCGGCGAATGTCCGCCGCAATCGCCTTGCCATCGATGATCCGTGCTGACATGCGTCCGCCTAGGGTTCCCGCTGGATCCGCAGGATGGAATTCGAGCGGCCGGTCCGCTCGTCGATCTCCACGACGACCCCGCACAGTCGAGGTGCCCCCGTAGCCGGTCGGTACTGCTTCGGCAGACCGGACAGGAATTTGGCGATCGGCGCCTCGATGCCCATCCCGATGACCGAGTCATATCCGCCCGTCATCCCTGCGTCGGTGAGAAGCGCCGTCCCTCCTGGAAGAATCCGCTCGTCGGCGGTCTGCACATGCGTATGGGAGCCGATCACCGCCGAGACCCGCCCGTCAACATACCAGGCAAAGGCCTGTTTCTCAGCCGTTGCCTCGCCATGAAAATCGACGAAGATGAGGGTTGTTTCCCGACGTAACCGGTTGATCTCGCGGTCACCCACTCGGAACGGGCAGTCGAGCGTAGGCATGAACGCCCGCCCCTGCAGATTGAGTACCCCGACAAGACAGCCGCCTTTGTCTATCACCGTACTTCCCCTCCCCGGCGCCGGTTCCGGGTAGTTGGCGGGTCGCAGGAGACGCTCCTCCTTCCCGATATATCCCTCAACCTCCTTCTTATCCCAGACATGATTACCGGATGTCAGGAGATCCACGCCAAGCGCGAACATCTCCTCCGCGATCGCGGCTGTGACGCCGAAGCCACCGGCCAGGTTTTCGCCGTTCGCAATGACGAGGTCGATCGTCTGCTCCCTGACCAGACGCGGCAAGACGGTTGCCACGATCTCACGACCCGGCTTGCCGATAATGTCGCCAATGAATAAAATGCGCACCTCGCACCTCGCACTACTCTATTTTGCGTACTCCACGGCCCTGGTTTCGCGGATCACGGTCACCTTGATATGGCCG
This sequence comes from Candidatus Methylomirabilota bacterium, assembly GCA_003104975.1. NCBI lineage: Bacteria > Methylomirabilota (SeqCode) > Candidatus Methylomirabilota bacterium. The sequence goes on along the minus strand of PQAM01000017.1, from coordinate 24,453 downwards.
GGATACTGGAGTTCCTCTTCGATTCGCTTTGCCACATCCCGCGCAAGCTGATACGACTGCACATCCGACACATCAGCGCTCTCGACGATAATTCGCACCTCGCGTCCTGCCTGAACGGCATATGTCTTGCTGACCCCGGCAAAAGAGTTCGCGATCCGCTCCAATCCCTCGAGTCGTTTGACGTAGCTTTCCAGCAGCTCACGTCTGGCGCCGGGTCTCGCCGCCGAGAGCGTATCGGCCACCTGGAGCACGACGGCCTCCAGGCAGGTGATCTCAACATCCTCATGGTGGGCGGCGATTGCGTTCACAACCCGCGGGTGCTCGCCGTACTTTTTGGCTAACTCTGCCGAAATGGAGACGTGCGTTCCCTCCATGTTGACATCGGCCGACTTCCCGATATCGTGGAGCAAACCCGCCCGCTTGGCTACCTTGACATCGAGCCCCAACTCGGCCGCCATGATGCCGGCAAGTTGTGCCACCTCTATCGTGTGCTGAAGCTGATTCTGTGAATAGCTGGTCCGATACTTGAGTCGCCCGATCAAGCGCACGAGTTCGGGGTGGAGGTTGTTGATTCCCACTTCAAAGGCCGCTCGCTCACCGGTTTTCTTGATGTCGTCGTCGATCTCACCCTTCACCTTCTCGACCATTTCTTCGATACGAGCCGGATGGATTCGCCCATCGGTGATGAGCCGTTGCAGCGCCTCCTTGGCGATGGCCCGCCGGATCGGATCGAAGCCGGACAGGATCACCGCTTCGGGGGTATCGTCCACGATCACATCGATCCCTGTGGCTCGTTCGAAGGCCCGGATGTTGCGTCCCTCCCGGCCGATGATCCGTCCCTTCATCTCCTCGTTCGGCAAATCCACCACGGAGACCGTCGATTCCGTGATGACCTCCGGGGCGCACTTATCGACAGCAATGGTCAGGATCTCTTTGGCCTTGGCCTCTGCCGCCATCCTCGTCTCATCCTCAAGCCGCTTGAACAAGGCGATCGACTCGGTTCTGGCCTCCTGCTCCAGATTCTGAAGGAGGATCTTCCTGGCCTCTTCGGCCGTGAGGCCGGAGATGCGCTCGAGTTGTCGCTGCGCCTCATCCATCAACTGAGCGCACTGAGCCTCTTTGCCGGCCGCAGCCTGCTCCCGGCTACCGAGCTCTTTGGCCAGCGAATCCAACTCGCGGTCCCGTCGTTCCAACTGCTCCAGCCTCCGCTCGACGGTCTCCTCCTTCTGATTCAACTGGCGCTGCGCGCTCTCGATCTCGTGACGCCGGCTCTTGGTCTCGCGCTCCAGATCGGCCTTCGCCTGGATAGCCAGTTCCTTGGCCTCGAGCTCTGCCTCCCGGATTTTGGTTTCCGCCTCTTTTTCTGCCTCGGTCACGATACGCTTGGCCAAGGTTTCCGCCTCGGCTATCTTGCTTTCGAAGACCTGCTTTCTCAGCAGGTATCCGACCACAACACTTGCAATTGCTACGATCAGAACGATCGCAAGCTGATCAACGCCTATTGCCAACGGAGGCCCACCTCCTTCCACACGTCCTATGCCAAGGCCATTCCATGCATGGCCGGAAAAATCATCATATGGGGATTACGTCCTGTGGGATCGGGCAACGCGCTTGGATCGAGGCGAGAAAGGTACAAAGCGTGAGTGACCTTGATACCGCGTGAGTCTGCGATAGGGAAGGAGGGGTGAACCCCCCACCTTTGTGCCGTTTGAGGGGTGAGGTTTGAACCTGGCTAACCAGGTGGCTGCCCGGGCAACGCTTCAGGCTCTCCCCACGTCAGTGGGGCTATGCACACCACGCTGCGAAAAGGGCCCCCGTTGTTTTCTGTTGGTTCAAAAATACGTACCCTCATCACGAACACGGCAGGGGGTCTCGCCAATACTATGCTGCGCAGGATGATACATCGCAGCCCTCTTGCTCCACCTATACGCCACCGACTTCCGACTCTTGATCCACGCCGTGAGAGCTGCTTGCATCTTTTTCAATGGCGGCTCTCAACAGCTCTGATAGTGTACCCAGCTTCGCCGCAATCCATTGCTCGGACCGCTCACGTTCTCTCTCTGCCTTAAACAGCTCATCCGCAATATTGAGTGAGGCCAGAACAACGGCCTTTGTGGGTGGAAGCGACTGAGATCTCTTGACGACCCCATCACACTTTGCATCGACATATGCCGCAACCTCCCGGACGTACGATGGATCTTCGGTCGCCCGGATCGTGTATTGCTCACCCCTAATGGTGACACTGACCAGTTGCTCCATGCGGGTCCTCACGCACCGGACTCAACAGCAGCCTCAATCCGTGCGATCTCCTCCAACAGTCGATCTATCTTGAGTCGAACCTCCTCACGTTCCTCTGTCATTCGGTTAAGTTGCTCCTGATCCTTCTTTCGTGCGGCTTCAAGCGCTCCCACCTGTTCCGTCCGCGTCATGATGACGGCCTGCATCTCCTCCACCCGCCGCGCCAGAACGCCCTTTTCTTCCTTCAACCTTGCCATGAGCGCGACAACCAACTTCACTCGACCTTCCAACTCCTCCAGTTTCTCGGCAAGCATCGTGTGGTCCTGGTCTACCGCGTGTTCTCGCATGAGTTCTCCGCTGTGCGCGCTATCACCCGGTGAAAGCCTACCAAAGCCCCGCACCCTTGTAAAGCGAAAACTATCCCCGTAAATGCGCCCCGGTGATTCGTCGTAACTGCTGAATAATATGGGTTTCCACTTGAACGACTGCGTCGTCGGTCAGGGTCTGGTCCGAAGACCGAAAGACCAAGCCAATCCCACACGATTTATATCCGTGTGGCAGTTCTCCGCCGCGGAACAGATCGAACAACTCCACCTGTTCGAGCAGGGGCCGCCCCGCCTGCCTGATGATCTCGAACAGCTCAGCAACCGGCACATGCTCCGGAACAACCAGCGCCAGGTCTCGTCGAACTGCGGGAAAACGGGACGGCGGCTCAACCCGCCAGAGCCCTTCCCCGACGACGTCCAGAAGCTGCTCCAGGTCAAATTCAGCCAGATACACGGGGGCTCGAACCTCAAGGGCGCGCCCGACTGCCGGGTGAAGCTCCCCGATCACACCAAGCCTGACATCCCCAGTGTATACTGCCGTTGTCCGCCCCGGGTGAAACGGCGGCTGATCTGTGATGTGGATGAAGTGTATCGGCCCGAGCTTCAGGCGATCGAGCAACACCTCTACGATGCCCTTCAGATCATAAAAGTCCGATGGTAAGACGGCCCGACTCCATTGCCTCGGCCATCGGGGCCCCGTGAGGCCTATGACCAGCATATGCCGCTCCAGGGGCAGGTCGTCATGGCGCGGCAGATAGATCCGTCCGATCTCAAACAGACGAGGACCGGCCTCGTCCTGTCGAATATTCTTGTGCAGACATTCCAGGAGGCTTGGCAGCAACGACGTGCGAAGGGTCTCCTGATCTGGAGTCATCGGGTTCGCCAGACGAAGCTCATGCGCGGTTCCGAGATCACTCCCCGTCACCATCTTGGCCGGCAGGCGCCGACCCACCAGCGAATAGGTAATGACCTCCTGAAGGCCGCAGCCAACCAACAGATCACTGATCCGTTCGATCAGACCGTGGATCGGCTGAGGCGGGTGATCAGGGAGATGACCGGCCAACGTGGCCGTCGGAATCCGATCATAGCCGATCAGGCGCGCCACCTCTTCCACCAGATCGACGGGAATCTGAATGTCGCCTCTGTGCGCCGGCGGTATCACCCGCAGACCGGTACCATCTTCGCGGCACTCGAACCCCAGTCGACCGGCCAATACCTCCCGAATCTGCGCTACTGTCAGATCAATACCCAGAACGCGGCGAAGCTCTGCCGGAGTAATCCCGACCTCCATCGCTTCTCTGGGCGCAGGAAATGCATCCTGCAACCCGCGCGACGCTGTACCGCCGCAGATCTCCACAAGCAGCTTGGTGGCCCGCCGCAGCGCGACGGGAGCCGTAACCGGCGAGAGCCCCTTATCGAAACGGAACGACGCCTCGGTCCTCAGCCGCAGCACACGGCAACTCTGCCGGATCGAGGCGGGATTGAAGTTGGCCGACTCCAGCAGCACATGTGTGGTCGACTGGGTCACCTCCGTCTCCGAGCCGCCCATGATCCCGGCAAGCGCCACAGGACGATCGGCATCGGCGATCACCAGCATCTCGGGCGACAGTGTCCGTACGACACCGTCCAGCGTCCGAAGCGATTCTCCAGGTGCGGCGCGCCGCACGACAATCCGTCTGTCGCGAATCGTGTCGTAGTCGAACGCATGCAGTGGCTGCCCATATTCCAGCATGACATAGTTTGTGACATCGACGACATTATTGATGGGCCGTACGCCCGCCGCCATCAGGCGCCGCTGGAGCCATGATGGGGACGGGCCGACGCTAACCCCATGGACCGCGGTTGCGCTGTAGCGTGGGCACAGGTCGGGTGTCAGGATGTCCACCTGGACCTCATCCTGAACATCACCCCCCTCCTCTTGGTAGGAGAGATCGGGCAGATGGAGCGGCTCCTCGGTGATAGCGGCCACCTCGCGCGCGACCCCGATCATGCTGAGACAATCCGGCCTGTTGGGCGTCACCTCGAGATCGAGAACGGTGTCCCCCAATACGGTATTGAGCGGCACACCAATCTCGACCTCACCAGGAAGGATCAACACCCCCTCGTGAGCCTCCGACAGGCCCAGTTCCTTTTCGGAGCAGAGTACGCCTCGCGAGGTGACCCCCTGAATCTGAGCGGCGTCCACCACGGTCGGCCGCCCCGTTTGGGCATCCGTCAGGCAAGCCCCGACCGACGCATACGGCACCTTGTCACCGACCTTCAGATTCGTCGCGCCGCTTACGACAGTGATTCTCTCGCCAAGCAGTTCCACACCCACCAGGGTAAGGGAATCGACCGTCGGGTGCGGACCAAGGAATTCAACCCTGGCGACAACAATCCCGGGCCAGCCGTTACCGCGCTCTTCGATCCCACCCACCTCGGTCCCTGACATGGTCAGTCGATGGGCCAGCTCCTGAGCTGGCAGAGCCACATTGACATAGTCAGACAACCATTTTAGCGATACCTTCATCGTCTCATTCGACCTCTTTGCCCACGCAGTTGCATTGCCGCTGAATCCCAAAACCGACGGGGACAATAACGCGACAAAACCGCCGCTGTCAACGGAAAAGGGTCCTGTTCTTCTTCTGTTCTTCTGATGACTTGACAGCGAAGCGAATTGTAGATTACATTGTGTTATATATTGTACATCATAGAGGAGGTACGCGATGGGCGTGAGAATACCGGTCAGTGAAGCGAGAAAGCAGTTGTCCCAACTACTCAAACAGGTGCAGGAGAACCCGGATCTGACGTATGAGATTACGGTGAATGACATCGTCCTCGGTGAACTCGTGACCCCTAAGGGGCAACGGCGACGCCTGGGTACCGGCGCAGCGCTCCTACGAGCAGCCGAGGAGATCGGCGAGCCTGACAGCAGTTCGACCAAGCGACATGCCGTCGCCAGAGACCATGATGTCCATCTCTACCACCGGAAGGGCAAATGACGATCCCTGAGGGAACGCAGGTTGTGTTCGCCGATACCTCGTATTTTTACGCCGCACTGGACCGCCGTGATCGGGATCATGGACGTGCGCAGGCTTTAGTCCGCCAGGTTGAGGAGCATAGCGTCGGGATTGCGACAACCTGGGAGGTGATCGTCGAAACCGTCACGCTGCTCCGGTATCGTTATAGCTACCTGGGAGCACAGACGTTTCTTCGGCGGGTTTTACCGACGCTGAATCTCGTGTATGTGGATGACGCGGAACGACAAAAAGCCCTGGCATTATTCAGCCGAGTCAGTCGTGACTGGAAAATTTCATTGTGCGATGCAATCTCGGCAGTCGTCGTGAAAGATCGCCTGGGGGCGATCCCCTGTCTTGCGTTCGATAATGACTTTCGCCGACTGGGCCTTACCGTGATCTGATGGGCCGCGCGTCGATGGCGCCACCACTCTATCAGCCTTGACCGCCCTCACGGCCCCGGAAATTGGGAGTTGGATGGTCTCGCCTGAGACTAGGCGAAAATCAGCCGCCGCCCTTTCGGGACAGGAATAGGATCACCAAATTCTGTGGCCGTGTCGATCCAAAGGCGGATCGCCTCTTGAGCATTGGCCAGTGCGCCCTCGTGCGTCGCTCCGTGGGCTGAACAACCCGGCAGTTCGGGCACTTCGGCAACGAATGCCTGATCTTCTTCACTCCAGTATATGATCACTTCGTACTTGTTCATGGCTCCTGCCCTCCAAACCGATACTTCAGGATCACCGCCCGTACCTGACGTACTTGGTATGGCTTCGCCTCACTCCCCTCCCGCTGGAGGTTGATCTTCTCCTCTACTCCTGCTTTGCGAAAGATATGATGACCGCCGCGAACCCGCATGTCAAAGCCAAGGCTCCTGAGCAACCGACACAGGTCGTCAAACCGGATGTTCGCGTCGGACACTCCACTGAGGACTCGCCCCAGAACCCGGTCCATGCTCATGGAGGCATTCTACGCTGATCGTAATCTGTTGTCGATCCACATCACGACAAGACTAATGGATTCCCGCTTAAGGACTGCGGGAATGACGTCACGGGTATTGTTGCAATCAAGTACGAGCCGCCGTTTATCAGTTTTCTGGATCTCCTATCGTCCTGCAGGCGTCAACAGGAAGGCGCGTATCGGGATGTGGTGTTGATCGAAACTACAACCGACGATCTGCCCCAGATCGTTGATATCGGTCGCTCTAGAAAGTTCCCACCCCCAATTGGGGCCGATAAGGGTGTTGAGGTCTTGCATCCCGACGCCACTCTTCCATACGAAGGCGTGCCACCTCCCAGAAACGATTGCCAAGCCCACTACCTCACCGTGATTATTGATTGCCTCTGCCATACTAGCTGACCCGAGTGACCCGAGATCGATCGTCGAACCGTTGTCCCACATTGTGGCGTGAATTAATTCACCTAGTCGAAACTGTTGTCCGACTATTTGACCTGCATCGTTAATGTCAGAGGCTTGACTTCCCAAAGCCGAACCGTTAAGGTTAATCAGTGCACCTCCCTGCCACAAAACGGCCCCTCCTGTGGATGATGTGGACTCGCCAACCACGTGACCGTAACTATTGATGCCATTTGCAACACCCGTCCCCAGGTCCTGCATCGCGCCGTCGTGCCACAGGAATGCATGATGATCTGACTGCTCGTAGGAATAACCAACTACCTGTCCGGCGTTGTTGATGGCCGTAGCCCAGCCCCCAGCGCCGCCCAATGAACCCAGATTGGTGACTGACCCGTTTTGCCACAGGACTGCAGAAGTTCCCATGCGTCCCACTACTTGACCGGCATCGTTGATATCCTCTGCCAACAAGTCGGTCATGTATGTCGTAGCCGTACCCTGCTTCCAAAGAAATCCACCACCCCCGATCATACCTACCACTTGTCCGCTGTTATTGATACCCCTTGCGCAGATCTGGCTGTTGCCCCCAAGGTCTAGGTCAGTGACACAGTACGACGCACCAGCAGGAGGCTGACACACCCCTTGCGGTGGCCCATAAGAGATGGTGACCGTGCGGGTATACTCCTGATCGTCAACCGTGGCGACAGCCGTAACCACGCTTGATCCGCTTCCCGAATCGGGCGCCGTGTAGTCGATGCTGATCCGCCCGTTCTCGTCGGTCACACCGCTATCGGCACTTAACGTACCGGGGCCTCCCAAGCTGAACTCTACGGGTAACGCAGGCACACGTGCCCCGTCTACCAGCACCTCGGATACGACCTGTGTCGATACGCCGTTATACACCGAGTTCGCATCCGCATGCAGTGTCGTATCGACGCCGCTGTCAACCGCTAGCGGCATACTGGTGGACACTGTTGCTGTTTGTGAAAGCTGGGTCTGAGCCGTAATGTTCGCGAGCCCTCCCTCGTTTCCGGCTGTAAATGTCACCGTGGCCTGGCCATTTGAGTCGGTCGTCACGGTGGTGGTATCCAATGTCCCCCTAGTGGCGGACAGGGTCACGATGGCCCCCCCTATCGGCATCCCGAAATGGCTCAACGTGATGGTCACCTGTTCGCTTGAACCTGCCGGCGTCTCTGCCCTCGCAGCACTCAGATTCAGGTCATCGGTCCCCCTGACCCTGTAGCTTGCAAATTCGTCCTGTAACACCTTTCCTCTGCGAATAAATTGGGCATTCACCTTTCCTTCGCCAGGTGCGTTGCCCACCTGTAGCTGTGTCACGAAGGCGCCGTTGGTATCGGTCACACCGTCAATCCGTACCGGCGTAGACGCGCCGGGCAACGTATGAAACAGCGTAACAGGCCGGTTCGCCTGAAGTGCGCCGCCTGCATCCTTTTCCCTCAGCACGGCCGTGACGGTCACGCTCCCGCCGTGCTGTACCTCAGCGGGGCTGAGGTTCACCTTCAGATATGGCAGGAAAGGCGTCTCCTGCTCGTGACGCAGTCGATCAAACAGAGCCGGTCTTCCGTATGCGTCATCGGGATTGCTGGCGACCTTTGCCGCCACATCGTCAACTATCTCTATCGTAAAATCCTGGCTGTTCGGAATCCGATTCGACTCTACCCTGCGAATGATGCTTCCGTCCTTCACATCCAAAACGCTGGCTATGAGGTACTTACCTGTGGCGTCACTTTTGAACGACAACACCATAAGGAATTCGGTAGCCACCATTTTACTCAATATGTCGAGGTCTGTGACCGGGGCACCCGGATTTGTTCCAAGTTGCATCTCCAAAATGATATGTTGGATCGTGGCCCGTACCTCAGACTCCGTTATACTATTCACGTCCCGCTGACTGTCGCGGACTTGCACCCGAAAACGCCCGGTCAACAAATCTGCTTCGTCCCCGCTCACATTGGTCGTGGTCGTGGTAATGAACATCCTGGGTTTCGGGAATCCATCGCAGGCATTAGCCCCGCAGGTACCCTGAGCTGCATTAAACAATGCGTGCTCGGCGGCTCGATCCGCCAAGCGAAGTGCCGATGTTTCCTTCGATAACGTGAACGCCGTATCAAGCGGTGCCGGAAATCCTGCGGTCAGATCCACAGTGACGCCTCCTCCGTCACACCCGATGACCGCCAAGCGGTCAGCGATCGCCTGATGACGTCCGGCGGAATCGATCACATTGGCGGATAAGAGATAGCGCCCAGGTGGCAATTCAATCGCAAACCGACCATCCGTCCCGATGCCCATACTGCCGGCCATACCGCCATCATCGATATCCAACGCCTGTACCTCCGCCGAGACTGGATTCCCGCCTCCAAGCGCCTGCCGGTTCGCGTCGTACACCGTCCCGGAAATAGTACCTAACGGCGAGTCGCAGATGCTGAATCCGGCGTCCGCCATCCTTAACAGGGCGCCCGTCGCCCCATCCAGCATCCTTACCTGTATACGATAATTCCCAGGCCCCATCGGTCCAATCGGCCGGTTCAGCAAGGTGTATTTCGCGTTAGTAGATATCCCCTCATGCAGAAACCGGAGCCCGGATTCGAACGCGGGGAGCGACACCTGGGTATGATCCGGCGTGATCAACCAGGCCGCAATCCTGATATCCCGTGGCGATAGACCGGCGGAGGTGATGAGCCGGGCAGACACCTGGTCGGTGCTGTTGGCAACAGGCCGGTTGAGACGAAGGTTGATCTCTGGTCCGGAGCCGACCAGCAGGTTGACGGCATCATACGCGGTAATACTGCCATCCGCCGTAGAGCGCAGCATCGCTTCGATGAGCCACTGACCCTCTTCATGGTTCGGCAGTCGAAGCTGAGCCCGACCCAATCTTCGGACGCTCCTATATGCAACGGGTGCAGCATCCCATGAGCGGTCCGCCTTCAGGTAGAATATACGGCCTGTGGGCGGGCGCACGCCGGGATGATAGGCCAGCGGACCTGGTTCTGTCTCAATATCTCCTGGTTCACGTGCACGAATCCATAACTCAAGACCGGTAGGCCTGCCTTCGACCTTCCACGAAGCCGTCACCGTACCGCCGGGCACAAGAGACGTTTTGTTCAGATTCAGCGTCAGCGAAGCAGGCATAGTGCCCAATCGAACTTTTTTGGCTCTTACGGGAACAATGCCGCGGGCATAGGCCGACGCGCACAACACCAGTCCGCTGATACCCAGCACCACCATCGCAAACAAGAACACACACGTGCGGCGCCTCATAGAAGTCTCCTTCTTATGGATTCGGCTCCTCAGGATTTCGTGATACTGAAAGCTACGATTGAGGTTGGTCACATATAACCCCAGGCGTTGCGGCCGGTCAATACGCTTTTTGGCGTACATGTCCTACTGCAACCTCCTCAGACCTTGTCATCACAGGGGATGGGCGGCGAGAGAAAAACGTAGAGGTTTCTCGGAAGAACAGGCGAAGGAGACGTAGATCGTTAGTATGGAGGGACGGATCTTATCGATACCGGACTTGGGCGTGGCGACGCGCGGCGGACTCAAGCCCTGGCGCTACCACCTATTCTGACGTCACGGGGCGGCCGTGGCGGGCGCGGCCTACGAGTTTGCGAAGCTCCTCCATCGACTGCTCAAGCCATCGCAATCGTTCGGCAGGACTGAGCTGCAGCCCGAGCCGGACCTGTCGGCGACGGTGTCCCTCGAAGTCCCACTCCAGGTCCTCCGTCCTCCTTGAAGAATTCACCCGCTGTTCGTCATCCATCGGGACGTTCCCTAATCTTCCTCTATCTTGTCTGAGAGCGCCTCCAGAATACTTTCGATTTCGCCGACCATTGCCCTTGCCCGATTCCTCCTATCCTGCCATGCGTACTACGATAGGAGAGTATGCGAGCAGCAGAATCATGTCAAGCAGGGGGGTGTGTGCAGAGGGCAATAGGTGTCAGGGGAACTGCTGGAGGAAGCGGAGGTCGTTACTGTGGAAGAGGCGGATGTCGTCGATGCCGTACTTCAGCATGGCGACACGCGCCGGGCCGAGGCCGAAGGCGAAGCCGGTGTAGCGGGCCGGGTCGTATCCGACGCGCGCCAGGACATTCGGATGCACCATCCCGGCGCCGAGGATCTCGAGCCAGCCGGTCGTCTTGCACAGCCGGCAGCCGGCGCCCTTGCAGCGAAAGCAGTCGATCGACATATCGACGCCCGGCTCGACGAACGGAAAATAGTCGCACCGGAAGCGGATCTTCCGCTCATTGCCGAAGAGGCGCCGCACAAAGGCGTAGAGTGTCCCCTTCAGATCGGCAAAGGTGAGGTGCTCGTCGACCGCCAGCCCCTCGATCTGATGAAACTGGCTCTCGTGGCTGGCATCCACCGCCTCGTACCGATAGCACTTCCCTGGGACCACCACGCGGACCGGCGGCTTGGTCTGCTCCATGATGCGGATCTGCATCGGCGAGGTGTGCGTCCGCAGGAGCATCGGCTTGCCGACAGGCGCGCTGGCCGGATCGATCCAGAAGGTATCCCACATCTCCCGCGCCGGATGATCCTCCGGGATATTGAGGGCCTCAAAGTTGTAGTAGTCCCACTCCACCTCCGGCCCCTCAATAACGGCGAAGCCCATCCCTGCGAAGATGCTGCAGATCTCGCGGATGATCTGGGTGAGGGGATGCAGGCGACCGACGGTCGGTCGTCGCCCCGGTAGCGTGACGTCGATTCGGTCTGCCGCCAGCAGTTCATCGCTGGGGATCGCTTCCAGAGCCGCCCGTCGGTTGGTGATGGATGCCTCAATCGCCTGCTTGACCTGATTGGCCAGCAGGCCCATCGCCGGTCGATCTTGCGGCGGAAGCGTGACCAACTGTCGAAGGATCGTCGTCAGCGTAGCCTTGCGACCGAGGAAGTGGACGCGCGCCTGTTCGAGCTGGGCTGCGTCAGTGCTCTGCGCAATCCGGTCGAGCGCTGCGGCCTTTAGATCCTCCAGTTGCCCTCGTAGCGTCTCCACGACTCCCCTTCAACAACAAGCCCCGACATCGGTCGGGGCATGTCTCGGCCGATTATGTCAAATCATCACGCCGCTAACTGCCCCCGGGCGGCCTCCGCCAATTTGGTAAATGCCGACGGATCCTGGACGGCCAGATCGGCCAGGGCCTTCCGATCAATCTCTACACCGGCCTTCTTCAGACCGCCCATCATCACACTGTATGACAGGCCTGACAGGCGGGCCGCTGCATTGATCCTGATGATCCACAGGCTGCGAAAGTCCCGTTTGCGCGCCTTTCGGTCGCGATGGGCGTACCGCTTAGCCCGATCGACCGCCTCTTGCGCGCTCCGGTACGCCTTACTCCGTTTTCCAAAGTAGCCCTCGGCCTCTTTGAGGACCCTGTTCCTGCGACGCCGTGTCTTAAATCCACCTTTTGCGCGTGGCATCCTACTCCTCCAGATAAGACAGCGTTCAGCCTTCAGCAGTCAGCATAGCTCCAAGACAGGATGCGCCTTTCCTCTGACTGAATGCTGATAGCTGATTGCTATGTATCAGCCGTTGTTGTTACAAATAGGGGATCAGTCGCTCCATCCGGGCCGTATCCTCCTTCGACACCAGACCCGGCTGACGCAGATTTCGTTTACGTTTTCTCGACTTACCGGTCAGCAGGTGACTCTTGGCCGCCTTATAGCGCCTGATCTTACCGGTTCCCGTCACCTTAAATCGCTTCGCGGCCCCTTTCAGCGTCTTGATCTTCGGCACGTCGCTCCTCCCTGTCAATGCTTTGGGGTCAGGATCATCACCATGTTCCGACCCTCCTGTCTGGGGTACTGCTCGATCACCGCGACCTCTTTGAGCGCCTCCGCGAAACGGTCCAATTGTGCCTTCCCCCGCTCAATATGAACCATCTCACGGCCCCGGAACATCAAGGTCACCTTGGTCTTATTCCCCTCCTTCAAGAAGCGCTCGGCATGCCTGGACTTGAACTGAAAATCATGATCATCGGTCTTGGGCCGGAGTTTGATCTCCTTGATCTGGATGACCGTCTGTTTCTTTCGCGCCTCCCGCGTCTTTTTGTTCTGCTCGTACCGATACTTCCCATAATTCATGATCCGGCAGACGGGAGGCTTGGCGTCCGGCGCCACTTCTACCAGATCAAGCGAGAGCTTCTGGGCGGTCTCGAGGGCCTCCTGAATCGGCAGGATACCCAGTTGCGCCCCCTCCGGACTGATCACCCGCACCTCTTTGATCCGAATCCGCTCGTTCACCCGAACACTTCTACTGATGGATGCTCCCTCCTTCACAGGAAGCCGACATGGAAGGTTCCATGACCGGCTTGAGTTCCTCTTGGATGACGGACGCGAATTGATCGATCGGCATCACGCCCAGATCCCGTCCGCCGCGCTGTCGCACCGACACGGCGCTTGCGCTGGCCTCTTTTTCCCCCACCACCAGGATGTAGGGGGTCTTCTGGACCTCCGCATCCCGAATCTTGTAGCCGACCTTCTCGTTCCGGACGTCCACCTCCGTGCGCACCCCGATGGCCCTGAGCCGCTCGGAGACCTGCCGGGCGTACGGTTGAAAACGATCCGCCACCGGCACCAGCCGCGCCTGCACCGGCGCCAGCCAGGTCGGGAAGGCGCCTGCGTGGTGCTCGACCAACACCCCAAAGAACCGCTCTAACGATCCGAGGATCGCCCGGTGGACCATGAACGGTCGATGTGGTCGATTATCCTCCCCGACGTACGTAATGTCAAAACGTTCCGGCAAATTAAAATCGAATTGTATGGTCGTGCACTGCCAGGCCCGGCCCAACGCGTCCCGCACCTTGAGATCGATCTTCGGCCCGTAGAAGGCGCCGCCACCGTCGTCGATCTGGTACGTAAGACCCGCATCGTCGGCCGCCCGGCGCAGTGCGTCGGTCGCCTCGTTCCAGAGTCCCTGATCCCCGATCGCCTTCTCCGGCCGCGTGGCGATATAGGCATCAAACCGATCAAACCCGAAGCTGCTCAAGAAGCCGAGGCTGAAGCTGACGGCGCGCGCCACCTCGCCCACCATCTGCTCGGGTGTGCAGAAGATGTGCGCGTCGTCCTGCGTAAACCCCCGGACGCGCAGCAGCCCATGCAACACACCGGCCCGCTCGAAGCGATAGACCGTTCCCAACTCGGCGAACCGCACCGGGAGTTCCCGGTAGCTGTGGACCTTCGACTGAAACAGCTTGATATGGAAGGGGCAGTTCATCGGCTTGACGTAATAGTCGTTCCCCTCCATTTCCATTCTCGGATACATGAACTCCTGATAAAAGTCAAGATGGCCGCTCGTCTCCCATAACTTGGCCCGGCCGACATGCGGCGAATAAACGAGATCGTAGCCGCGCTGGAGGTGCTGCTCACGCCAGAGATCCTCAATCAACTTCCGGACCAGCGCCCCCTTCGGATGCCACAGGACCAGGCCGCCGCCGATCTCATCATGCACGCTGAACAGATCCAGGTCGCGGCCCAGACGCCGATGGTCGCGTCGCTTGGCCTCCTCGAGTAGAAACAGGTGCGCCTCGAGCGCCTCCTGTGTCGGAAAGGCGATCCCGTAGATTCTGGTCAGCATCGGCCGCCGCTCGTCGCCACGCCAGTAGGCGCCCGCCAGGTGGGTCAGCCTGAAGAAACGGATGACCGACGTATCGAGCACGTGGGGACCACGGCAGAGATCGACGAAGTCGCCGGTAGTATAGAAGCTGACCTGCTGTGCGGCGGGGTCCACCTCGTGCGCCAACTCATCCTGCTCAGTCGCTCCAGCCGAGGCTGCGGCCCGGTCTCGGATGCTCTCCAGAAGCTCTACCTTATACGGCTGCTCTAACGCGGACGTCTTCACAATCGCCTCGTCCAACGGGACCTCGAATCTGACGAACGGCAACCGCTGCTCAGCGAGCTCGCGCATCGTCGCCTCGATGGTCGGTAGATCGTCCGCGGTCAGCGGGCGGGGCGGCTCAATGTCGTAGTAGAAACCGTCCTGGATGGCCGGACCGATGGCAAACTTTGAACCTGGCAGGAGCTTCTGCACGGCGGCGGCCATCAGGTGGGCGGCGCTATGCCGAAGCATCGACAGGCCTTCCGACGACGTGATGCTCACCCACTTTACATGGGCGTCGCCCTCAATGGGACTCCCCAGATCCACAAGACGCCCATTGACGGTTGCCCCGATCGTCTCCTTCCGCGCGGCCGGATCTACCGCCTCCAGCACAGCCAGCACCGTCACGCCGGACGGAAATTCGTATCGCCGTCCGTCGTCCAGGGTGACCGTAATCGATCGGATCTGAGTCTCACTCACTCTACGTCTCTACCTTCACGCACAACAGGGCGCCACCAAAGGCATGACGCCCTGTTGTGCTTAGGCGATTCTACCCGAGATAACAACCTGTCTGCGCACCGCACACAGGCGGCCGGGCATGATGAGCAATGGTAGGCGCGGGCGGTCTTGAACCGCCGACCTCTTGCGTGTCAAGCAAGCGCTCTCCCCCTGAGCTACGCGCCTGAATGTCCTCTTTACCTCCCCAATCACTGGGGCTTATCTTCAATCACTTGGGCCTATTCTGTCAAGGAAAAAGGCAAGATGCGGGGCAGGGTTGTGTCGCTCTCCAGAGCGGTGAGTGCTTACCGGAAGAACGTCTCGATCTCTTCGCCACTGAAGCCGAACTGCCGCAGGATGCGCAGCACGTAAAGCGGTGAGAGCTCACCTGCGCCCATATCTATTGGGACAATGCGTTTCCTGCCAGCCACTACACGGCTGTACAGCCGGTGATCACCCTTGCCTTCGCGACAGAATGCACACCCCGCGGCAAGCAGCAAGCGGACGAGTTCCCGCGGCTTGAGTGCGGGAATCTTTCTAGCCATAAACGGCGCATAATTCGTAGCGCTCGTCCGTTGGTTGATCCACTTCGTAGGTTAGAAACTCGTGCAGTTCTCTGATGGAGACTGGTGCGGAATATACGTCCCCTTCCACCTTCACCGCCTCCTCGAGCGAAGCAATCGCTTCCCTGAGCCGCTGTATGGCCTCTTCTCTGCTTACCCCTTGGCCAACCACGCCGTTCTCGAGACAGAGCGTCACCCACTTACCGCCGGCTTGTCGTACCACCACCGTATAAAGCGTCTTCATCTTCACCGCACCTCTTGTCCGACTGTTCCCACTCCACCCTGCGCTTGCTGCGTCCCGCAGCACATTCCTTCGATTTCTAGAAGTCGTTGTAGATTTTTCGCCGTCATTCCGGCTAAGCCCGCTCAGCGGGCGCGAGCCGGAATCCAGACCGTTTTGCGATCTGTATCGCTCTGCCTGCAAGCATACGATACCACGACTCGTTCACCGGAGGAATCACGTCTGTAGACCGATGCGATCGTTTCGTCTCGGTCGCGATCCCCCATGTGCCGCCAACTCCCCCATGAACCTAACCACCACTGGCCGTAGGTGGGTTCTTTTTACTTGATAAACGGCCACTCTTGCGTTGTCGGGATGACGTACCGGGCCTCTGAAGACGTGAGGCCTGCGATGGACGAGCGAGGGATCAACGGCATGTTCGAACCTGCTGCTCCTCGACAGGTTTGACGGTACTTAGTCGACTCATTACGTACTCCAGACCTCCCTCAACGTGTTACGGAACAGTTCGTTGAGCTCCTCAACGGGTGGAATTAGACTGGGTCGGTCCAGCTCCGTGTCTTCAAGGCGGGCCATCTCTTGCTCGATGAACTCGCTGATGGCGGGGATACGCGCTCCGCGATCGAGTTCGTCTCCGGCGCGTTTCGCTATGAGAAGCTCGGCGATGGCGCCGCGGACCGTGGGATCGGCCACTGTGGCGTCAACCAGCTTGCCGAACTCAACAGGAACCGGACCAAGGCCCTGGTCGATCCAGCGCATGGCAAGCAGAGGACGGAGAACGTAAAAGTACTTCTTGCGCCAGACGACGTCGCCCTTCAAATACTCCCGGATGTTGCCACGAGCCATGTGGAGATAGTGAAAGAAACTGGCCCGCGGCGAGTAAAAGGCCGGCAGGAGCGCGCGCAGGCGTGTCGCACACGAACCCCGCTCACGATAGACAATCGGACACTGCAGCCATTCGAGCAGCGGCGGGTTGGATTTCCGGAACAGTTTCAACGCCTTACAGATATCCCATCCACTCAGGTCGAGATCGCCGCGAAGTGGATGTTCGATAACGTCGCGTTGCTCTTCCAGATCGATCGAGAGGTACCACTCCGGGCGATGAACGTACAAAAAGCGAACATCGTAGTCCGAGTCCGCAGAGGGGAATCCCCATGCGCGACTCCCAGACTCCACGGCGAGCAATATGGCAATGTCGCCATCCGCTTCGACGGCGTCCAGGGCGTTCTTGATCGCAGTGATCACCGGGTCATCCATACGTGCGCCCCATTCGCCACGTCCAACACGGTCGATAGCCTGTCACGTTTAGTGGGGATTGTACAGCAGTTTTGGGGAGTACAAAAGGCTGAAGCGGGGAACGGGTTAATGGCCGAGGTGACGAGCCTGATGCTCTGATTCTGGTGTGGTGTGTCTCACGCTTCTTTGCATTCATCCTGGACCCGTCGTTCCCGCGAAAGCGGGAATCCAGTACAGAAAGACTGGATTCCGGGCTTGACCCCGGACCTGATCCGGGGTCAAGCCCGGAATGACGTCGGGAGTAGGTTTTTGTTGACAGGTGTGCGCCTTCTTTGTTACGGTGACGGAACAGTTCATGCGTGCAAATAGATAACAATTATTGTAATCTAATCGAGAAGCGCGGATCAACTGTCATGCTACTCTTCGCCAATTCAGCTCATCAGTCCTTTCCATTCACCACTCTCGTACGTAGCTCCAAAAACATCTGTCAGGTCATTCCTGTGGTCTATAAGCGGGAATCCATTGATTGTGCTGGAGGATACCGGCTTTCGCCGGTGTGATGATTTATATGCGCTGATTTTCGCAAGTAAGCACCAGACAATTGGAGCATTTGCGAAGAAAGGAGGCGGCTGTGGGACGCAGGGTGTCACGACGCGACTTCCTGAAGCTGGCCGGGATGGCCGGACTTGGCACAGCGCTGGTTCCCGAGGACCTCTTCGCACAGTACCGTTACCTGGCCCCCGTATCGGTCCCCAACCCCCTGGCCGCCTACCCCAACCGGGACTGGGAGCGGATCTACCGCGACATCTTCCGCCACGATAAGAATTTCGTCTTTCTCTGCTGTCCTAACGATACCCACAACTGCCTGCTCAACGCCTTCGTCAAAAACAATGTTATGGTCCGCATCGAGCCCACCTACGGCTACGGCAAGGCAACCGACCTGTACGGAAACAAGTCCAGTCATCGCTGGGATCCCCGCTGCTGCCAGAAGGGCCTGGTCCTGGCCCGGCGATTGTACGGCGACCGCCGTATCGATGGGGCCCTCATCCGACGCGGGTTCAAGGAGTGGGTGGATAAAGGATTTCCGCGCGATCCGAAGACCGGGGCGGCGCCGAGGGAACTGATGCAGCGAGGCTGGGACCGTTGGGTGCGGGTCTCGCACGAACAGGCCTACGCCTACCACGCCAAGGCGCTGCACAACATCGCCAGGACCTATTCCGGCGAGCAGGGCAAGGCATATCTGTTGGCCCAGGGGTACGATCCCGATATGGTCGAACAGGTCGGCGGGGCCGGTACCCGTGTGATGAAATTTCGTGGAGGGATGGCGAAACAGGGAGCGGTGCGGATCTTCGGGGCCTTTCGCCTGGGCAACAGCATGGCGCTCCTTGATCACCATATCCGCGGCGTCAAACCCGACGAGGCCAAGGGGGCCGGTTCATGGGATTCCTACTCATTCCATACCGATCTGCCGCCGGGACACCCGATGGTCACCGGCGACCAGACCAACGACTTTGAGCTGTTTGACGTCGAAAACGCCAGGCTCGTCGTGGTATGGGGGATGAACTGGATCACGACCAAGATGCCCGACAGCCACTGGATGACAGAGGCGCGGCTGAAGGGTGTCAAGACCGTAGCCATCACCGTTGAGTACTCGGCTACCGCCAGCAAATGCGACGAGGTCGTGGTCATTCGACCGGGCACCGATCCGGCCTTCGCGCTGGGTCTCGCTCAGGTGCTGATGGCCGAACAGCGCTACAATGCCGACTTTGTCAAGCGGTTCACCGATCTGCCGACATTGGTCCGGATGGA
Organism: Candidatus Methylomirabilota bacterium; assembly: GCA_003104975.1. Lineage (NCBI taxonomy): Bacteria > Methylomirabilota (SeqCode) > Candidatus Methylomirabilota bacterium. The sequence goes on along the minus strand of PQAM01000017.1, from coordinate 5,368 downwards.
TACGCTCGAACGTCTCCAGGCCAAGGACCTGTTCCTCAATTATCAGGAGAAGAGCTGGCAGAATTGGACCCAGGTGGTGCCCAAGGGGAAAATGCCGCCGCCCACCCCACAGCAAAACGGCGTGCAGGTGCCGGAGCATCTGGTATCAGAGTTGGCCGATTCTGTCATGTGGGACCTACGCGCCAATCGGCCCGTGGCGGTAGGCCACGACGATCTCGGCGCGCATTTCGCCAAGTTGGGGATCGATCCGGCCCTCTCCGGAAGCTTCAACGTCACACTCACAGACGGGATGACGGTCGCCGTGAGACCGGTCTTCGATCTGACCCAGGAGTACCTTAACGCCAATATGACCCCGGAGCAGTGCAGCCGACTCACGTGGGCGCCGGAGGAGGCGATCCGGGCATTGGCGCGCGAGATCGCCGACAGCGGCGGCAAGACCCTCATCGCCTGCGGGATGGGACCCAACCAGTTCTGGAACAACGACAACAAAGATCGGGCCATTTTCCTGGTCCTCGCGCTGACAGGCAGCCTGGGTCGGCATGGCGGCAACATCGGCAGCTTTGCCGGCACCTACAAGAATACCCTCTTTTCCGGAATCGGCCGCTGGACCATCGAGGATCCCTTCCGACCTCAGTTGGATCCTGCCGGCCCCGTCGCGACCCGCTCGTACCTTCGTCCCGAATCGATGCACTATTGGGCCAACGGCGAGCGGATCATGAAGGCCGGCAACAAAAAGATTACGACGGGCGCCCATGTGCCCACCCCCACCAAGAGTATCTGGCAGGTCAATTCCAACTCCAGCCTGGGCAATCAGAAGGGTTTTTACGATGTGGTCTTCAACACGCTGCCGCGTGCCGAGTTAGTGGTCTATAATGACTGGTGGTGGACGGCGTCGTGCGAGTTCAGCGACATCGTCTACGGCGTCGATTCGTGGATGGAGTTCAAGTATCCGGACATGACGGCGTCCAACACCAATCCGTTTCTTCAGGCCTACCCGCGCACGCCGGCCCGCCGCGCCTTCACCACCGTGTCAGATAACGACACCTACCTGGGGGTCGCGCGAGAACTGGGTAAATTCACGGGTGATCCCCGCTTTGAACAGATGTGGCACTTTATCGCCGCGAACCGGGTCGAGGTCTACCTGCAGCGGATTCTCGACGGCTCCGCCCCGCTGAAAGGGTACCGTTTCGAAGAGCTGGAAACGCTGGCAAAGGTCGGGATCCCGGCCCTGCTGAACACACGAACCTACCCCCGCATCAACAGCTTTGAGCAGGTGCAGGAATCCAAACCCTGGTACACCAGGACGGGGCGCCTGGAGTTCTACCGCCCGGAGCCGGAATTCGTCGACGCGGGAGAGAACCTGATCGTGCATCGCGAGCCGTCAGAGGCGACCTTTTACGATCCATGCAGCATCGTCGCGGCGCCCCATCCGGCCATTCGCCCCAAGCGACCAGAGGAGTGGGGGATTGCGCCGGACGACCGCAGCCCCATCACCCGCCAGATGCGGAATACGACCTATACCGTCGCCGGGCTGCTGGCCTCCGCACACCCGCTGAAGGATCGAGGCTGGGACCATGTATTCCATACGCCGAAATACCGTCACGGGGCCCATACCATGCCGATCGATACCGACTTCATGGCGGCGCTCTTCGGGCCGTTCGGCGATATCTACCGACGTGACAAGCGAATGCCGGACACCGGCGAGATGTATGTGGACATCAACCCGGAGGACGCCAAGGGGATGGGGATCTACGACGGCGACTATGTATGGATCGATGGCGATCCGGATGAGCAGCCGTTCCGCGGCTGGAACGACCCCAAGCGACGGGCGGAATACAAGGTCGCCCGACTGCTGGCGCGCGCCCGCTACTACCCGGGGACCCCGCGGGGGATCACACGCATGTGGTTTAACGGCTATATGGCGACGCCGGGCTCGGTCAAGGCGCATGAAACGCGACCTGACGGAATCGCCAAGAATGCCGAGACTAACTATCAGGCCCTGTTCCGATACGGCGGCCATCAGAGCCTTACACGGACCTGGCTCAAACCCACGCACCAGACCCACACGTTGATCACCCGTAAATCGTGGACCCACGAGATTACCCGGGGCTTCAACGTGGACGTCCACTGCGTCACCAGCGCGCCGAGGGAGTCGCTGGCGAAATTCACCAAGGCCGAGGACGGCGGTCTTGGCGGCAAAGGGCTGTGGCGTCCGGTGACGCTGGGTCTGCGGCCAAGCGCCGAGAGCGATACCATGAAACAGTACCTGAAGGGCGGGTTCGTGAGGGTAACCAAGGCCTAAGATCGGCCTTCAGCCAACAGCGTTCAGCAGCAGGCAACAGAGCTTTTGCTGATCGCTGTTAGCTGAAGGCTATGACGGAGACACTATGCCGAAGGTATACAACTGGCAGCTCGGACGCGAGATGGAGTACCCCTATGAAGGGGTGAGACCCCAAAGGCAGTTTGCCATGGTGATGGACACCAACAAGTGCATCGCGTGCCAGACATGTACGGTCGCGTGCAAGACCACCTGGACCCCTGGGCGCGGACAGGAGTATATGTTCTGGAATAATGTGGAGACCAAGCCGTACGGGTACTACCCGCTGGGGTGGGACGTCCGTATCCTCGAAAAGCTGGGCGTCCAGGACATGCGCACCTTCCCCTACCGGGGACAGACCCTCTTTGATGCGGCGCCCAGCGGGGAGCGGATTCTCGGCTATCTGCCCGACGACCTGGATTACGCCGGTCCCAATGTGGGTGAAGACGACTGCTACGGCAACATGCCGCAGGGGGCGTGGCTGCAGATGCCGCACATGCAGTGGCTCTACTACCTGCCGCGTATCTGCAATCACTGCACCTACCCGGCCTGTCTCGCCGCCTGTCCTCGTATGTCGATCTACAAACGGCAAGAAGACGGGATCGTGTTGCTCGATCAGTATCGCTGTCGCGGCTACCGCGAATGCGTCCGAGCCTGCCCCTACAAGAAGGTCTATTTCAACTCCATGACCCGCGTCTCAGAGAAGTGCATCGGCTGCTATCCCGCCGTCGAAAACGGTCGGCAGACCCAGTGCGCCATCACCTGTATCGGCAAGATCCGCCTGCAGGGATTTCTGTCGTCACCGGATAAGGTAAGAGAAGACAACCCGCTGGATTATCTTGTCCATGTCACCAAGATTGCCAAGCCGCTCTATCCGCAGTTCGGTCTGGAGCCGAATGTCTACTACATCCCTCCGGTGCATGTGCCGTCAGCCTTTCTCTCCCAGATGTTCGGCTGGGGCGTGGACGAGGCCATCACAGCCTATCGTACCGCCTCCGGGAACCCACGGCTGCTGGGCGCGCTGCTCCTCTTCGGCAGTACCCCCGACATCATCCACCACTACAAGGTCGAGGGGAACCATGCGATCGGCTATGATGAAAAGGATACCGAGGTGGCGCGGGTACCGATGAGTGAGCCGATCCATCTCCGCGCCGCCTATGACGAACAGTTCCAGACCTTCCGCACTAACATCTCGTGAGTGATGGGCGATGAACAGACGCGGTCAGTTCGGCCTGGTTACCCTTATTGCCCTGGCATTGGGCCTCGTGTTGATGGTCCCCCTTTCGGACGCAGAACTGCTTCAGGCGGTTCGTGTGAAAGGTCAGGGCCATCTGGCGGATCTCCAGGCGGGGTTCTGGAAGCAGGCTCCTGCCGTCAAAGTGACGCTGCTGCCGCAGGTATTTGTCCCACCCACCAATCCCAACGCATCCGTGACCGCGCTCAACGTGAAGGCCGTTCACAACGGGCAGTGGCTCGCGATCCTGTTGGAATGGAAGGATCCTACAAAAAACGACCGCATCGTGCCGGACACGTTCGCGGATCAGGCGGCCGTCGAACTGCCGGTCCACTACAGAAAAGATACCTTGCCCAGCCCCATGATGGGGAGTCGAGGGGGAGCGGTAGTGATCTGGCAATGGCGGGCGGCGTTCCAGCGTGACGTTGACAGGGGCGAGCCGACGGTGCGAGACCTCTACCCCAATACCCTGGTCGATATCTACCCTGACCAGGTGCTCAGGGCGATCGATGTCCAACCATATACGGGGGCCCTGGGCCTCGATAATCCGATCTCACGCCACAAACAATCACCCGTCCTCGATCAGATCGCAGAGGGATGGGGCACCATGACCGTTCACTCCGACCAGAAGGCGGACGGCAAGGGAGAGTGGAGAGACGGCGTCTGGCGGGTTGTCATCACCCATCCGCTGGTCGGCGCGAATGAAAACCAACCTCGTCTTTCGCCGGGCAACGAAACCGCGATCGCATTTGCCGTGTGGGACGGCGGCAACCACGAGGTCGGCTCGCGTAAGTCCTGGTCCGACTGGATACCGCTGAGACTGGCCAAGTAGCAATTGCGAGGGGTTAGGGGTTGGGGGTTAGGGGTTGGGACTCAGATCCAAAAAGAACGCCCGTTGGATTTCCCACAGATAAAACGATGGAGACCCGACCAGCATCGGCAAAACAGGTATCGACTGCACTCGGTCGTGGCGCCGCCTTTCAGGCGCTCGCTCTCGCATTTGCCTACCCTTCCACCGATGTCGTCACGCGACTGGAGGCGCGGTGGAGCGCGCTATTGAACAGTCCGCACTCCTGGCCGGCCGATCTGAGGCACGCCTCTCAGCAAATCAACAGGCTCCTTCTTCATGTAGATAGCGAAACGCTCGAATCCGAGCACATTCGACTCTTCGGTCCTGCCGCTCGCTGCCCGTTGCATGAAACCGCCTATGGCGACGCGGGGCGCCTGTTGGGGCGACCGGCAACTCTCGCGGATATTGCCGGTTTCTATCTGGCATTCGATCTGCGCCCCTCTTCCGACAATTCCCATCCTGAAGACCATCTCGGCCTTGAACTCGAGTTTATGAGTCTACTCGCCGTGAAGGAGGCATACGCCATAGCCGAAGGATGGCAGGAGGCCCTGGACACGACCCGAACGGCTCAGCAGCGCTTTATCCAGGATCATCTCGGGACCTGGACCGACGCCTTCACCGAACAGTTGCGACAGTGCCAGGCCCATCCATTTTACCTTGTTATGGGGGAATCGCTGGGGGCGCTGGTTCACGCCGAGATCACCCGTCTGCAGGCGTCGCCCGTACCGGTCGGTGGTCCGGTCGGCGATCCGCTGATGGGAGGAGACTCCCTGCAGTGCCCCTATGCATCCGGCAACCAGGAAGAATAGACGCTGAATATCTGTCCTTCATCGTCGGTCGCAGGACGCTCCAAGTAGCCTCAGGCCTCATCGCTCTACGAAATCTGGCCCCCAACTTGCTAACAGACAGCCACAACCGGCCACTGGTTGCACAGGACACGCGAGCCCCAGGAGCCCATGAGCATGAC
>PQAM01000016.1 GCA_003104975.1 Candidatus Methylomirabilota bacterium | reverse complement strand
CCCTACTCCAGTACCTCGCTCACCACGCCGGCCCCCACGGTGCGGCCGCCCTCGCGGATCGCGAAGCGCAGCTCCTTCTCCATGGCGATCGGCTGGATCAGTTCGACCGCGAGACTCACGTTGTCGCCCGGCATGACCATCTCGGTCCCGGCGGGGAGCGTGCAGACCCCCGTCACATCGGTGGTCCGGAAGTAGAACTGGGGGCGATAGCCGTTGAAGAAGGGGGTATGCCGGCCGCCCTCTTCTTTGGTGAGGATGTAGGCCTCGGCCTTGAAGCGCGTGTGGGGGGTGATGGAGCCGGGCTTGGCCACCACCTGGCCGCGCTCCACCTCCTCGCGCTTGGTCCCCCGCAGCAGGAGTCCCACGTTGTCGCCGGCCTGCCCCTGATCGAGCAATTTGCGGAACATCTCGACGCCGGTGACCACGGTCTTCTGGGTGTCCCGGATGCCGATGAGCTCCACCTCGTCGGCCACCTTGATGATCCCGCGTTCGACGCGGCCGGTCACGACGGTCCCGCGGCCGGAGATCGAGAAGACGTCCTCGATCGGCATGAGGAACGGCTTATCCAGGACACGGACGGGGGCGGGGAAGTAGGCGTCGACGGCATCCATGAGCTCGAAGATCGGGGCGGAGGCCGGGTTGCTGCGGTCGCCGGAGCCGGCTTCCAGCGCCTTGAGCGCGCTGCCGCGGATCATGGGGATCTCGTCGCCGGGGAAGTTGTAGGTGGTCAGCAGCTCGCGGACCTCGAGTTCGACCAGCTCGAGCAGTTCGGGATCGTCCACCAGGTCGACCTTGTTCAGGAAGACGACCAGGTTGGGGACGTTGACCTGGCGCGCGAGCAGGATGTGCTCGCGGGTCTGGGGCATCGGCCCTTCGGAGGCGGCGACCACCAGGATCGCCCCGTCCATCTGGGCGGCGCCGGTAATCATGTTCTTGATGTAGTCGGCGTGGCCGGGGCAGTCGACGTGTGCGTAGTGGCGCTTCTGGGTCTCGTACTCGACGTGGGCGATGTTGATGGTGATCCCCCGCTCCTTCTCCTCCGGCGCCTTATCGATCTGGTCGAACGGGATGAAGTCGACCTTCGGGTTTGCCGCGTGCAGGACCTTGGTGATCGCCGCGGTGAGCGTGGTCTTGCCGTGGTCGATGTGCCCGATGGTCCCGATGTTCATGTGCTCTTTCGTCCGCTCGAATTTTGCCTTGGCCATAGCCAACTCCTTTAGAAACGAGACTGCGTCCGACTACCGTCCGCCCAGCCGTCCGCCCATACGGGTGACAATCTCCTCCGCAATACTGGTGGGGACAGGCTCGTACCGCGAAAACTGCATCGTATGAGCGGCCCGACCCTGCGTCGCCGACCGCAGGTCGGTGGCATACCCAAACATCTCGGACAGCGGCACATCCGATTGGACCACCTGGACTGTCCCTCGAGACTCGATCCCGGTCACCCGACCGCGACGTGAGTTTAGGTTGCCGATGACCTCTCCAAGAAAATCCTCGGGGGTTGAGACATCGACCCGCATGATCGGCTCCAGCAGTACCGGCTTCGCTCGGCCGGTCGCCGTCTTGAAAGCCATTGATCCGGCAATCTTGAACGACATCTCGGATGAGTCGACCTCGTGATACGATCCGTCATACAGCGTGACCTTGACGTCAATCACTGGGTAGCCGGCTACGACTCCAGTCTGCAGCGCCTCCTTGATCCCCTTCTCGACAGCCGGGATGTACTCTTTCGGCACCACGCCGCCCACAATCTTATTGACGAATTCAAATCCTGATCGCGCAGGCGCAGGCTCAACCTTCAGCCATACGTGCCCGTACTGCCCGCGTCCGCCGGTCTGCCGTACGTACCGGCCCTCGGCCTCGGCCGACGCGGTGACCGTCTCACGATAGGCCACCTCAGGTTTGCCGACGTTGGCCTCCACACGGAACTCCCGCATGAGTCGGTCGACGATGATCTCGAGATGGAGTTCACCCATCCCGGAGATGATCGTCTGGCCGGTCTCTTCATCGGTACTGGCGCGGAAGGTCGGATCCTCATTCGCCAATGCGGCCAGCCCGGCCGCCAGCCGGTCCTGCCCTTCTTTCGTCTTCGGCTCAATCGCCACGGAGATCACCGGTTCAGGGAACTCGATCGATTCCAGGATGATCTGATTGGTCTCGTCACAGAGGGTATCCCCCGTCCTGGCGCCCTTCAGTCCAACGGCGGCCGCGATATCGCCGGCCGAGACCTCTTTAATCTCTTCACGTTTGTTGGCGTGCATTCGCAGGAGCCGTCCGATCCGCTCGCGCGTACTGCGCGTCGTATTATAGACCTGGCTGCCCGAACTCAGACTGCCCGAATAGACCCGAAAGAAGGCCAGTTGCCCAACATAGGGATCGGTCATGATCTTAAAGACCAGCGCCGAGAACGGTTCCTTGGCCTTTGCGATTCGCACCGCGGATTGCCCGGTCGCCGGTTCAACCCCCTCGATGGGCGGCAGGTCAACCGGGGAGGGCAGATACTCCACGACCGCATCCAGTAGCGGCTGCACGCCTTTGTTCTTAAACGATGCGCCGGCCAGCACCGGGACCACCTGAAGCTTCAGCACCGCACTACGAATGGCGGCCTTGATCTCGTCCGGTCCAACCACCAGACCCTCGACATAGCGCACAAGGAAGCCGTCATCTACTTCGGCAATGGTTTCCAGCAACCGCTCTCGCGCCTGCTGAGCCTGCTGAGCCATCTCCCGGGGAATCTCGTCTTCTCGAAAACTCGCCCCCAGCGTCTCCTCGTTCCAGATCACGGCTTTCATCCGGATCAGGTCGACGATCCCCTCAAACCGATCCTCTTTACCAATAGGAAGTTGCACCACCAACGGGACCGCCCCAAGGCGTTCGGAGATCATCCGAACACACTGATCAAAGTTGGCTCCTATGCGATCCATCTTATTGATAAAGGCAATCCTGGGAACACCGTACTTATTCGCCTGACGCCATACCGTCTCGGACTGGGGTTCCACCCCAGCGACCGCATCAAAGACCGCCACGGCCCCATCCAACACCCGAAGCGATCGCTCCACCTCAACGGTAAAATCCACATGTCCCGGCGTATCGATAATATTGATCCGGTGGTTCCGCCAGAAGCAGGTCGTAGTAGCAGAGGTGATCGTAATCCCCCGCTCGCGCTCCTGCTCCATCCAATCCATCTCCGTAGAACCCTCATGGACCTCACCGATCTTATAGGTCTTACCGGTGTAGTACAAGATTCGCTCGGTTGTGGTGGTCTTCCCGGCGTCGATATGCGCCATGATCCCGATATTCCGTACCGTCTCTATAGAATATATCTCAGCCATGTCTATGTTCCGAGTTTCGAGTTTTCAGTTTTGAGTTATTCGTCTGGGGCTCTTTACTCGAAACTCAAAACTCAAAACTATCAACTATCCGTTACCAGCGATAATGGGCAAACGCCTTGTTCGCCTCAGCCATCTTGTGCGTGTCTTCCTTTTTCTTGACCGAATTTCCCCGGTTGGCCGCCGCCTCCATCAACTCGGCTGCCAGACGCTCGGCCATGGTCTTCTCGGTGCGCTTTCTCGAGAAGCCGATGATCCACCGAAACGCGAGGGACGTTCGACGATCGGCGCGGACCTCTACAGGCACCTGATAGGTCGCACCGCCGACCCGACGCGACTTCACCTCGAGGATCGGCTTCACATTGTCCACCGCCTGCTTGAACATCCGCAACGGATCGGTCTTGGCTCGATCTTCGATAATCTTCATCGAGTCGTAGAGGATCGTCTCCGCCACGCTTTTCTTGCCCTTCACCATCATGGTATTGATAAACTTCGCAACCATTCGGTTGCTGTAGACGGGATCAACGACGATCTCTCGTTTCTCGGTTACTTTTCGTCTTGGCATGAAGCATTCCCCGAAAGAGTCGGCCCTACACGTGGCCAGAAAATTAAAATCGGCGCTTCAGGCAAGGTCCGTGAAGAACCGATTGTCTCTTCAGCGCCGAAGGTGGTTAGCCGGTCTTTGGTCTCTTGGCTCCGTAAAGGGATCGAGCCTGTTTGCGATCCTGAACGCCTGCCGTATCGAGCGCGCCGCGAATCACGTGATAGCGGACACCCGGCAGATCTTTGACGCGCCCCCCCCTGATCAGCACGATCGAATGCTCCTGCAGGTTGTGACCGATCCCCGGAATATAGGTCGTGACCTCAATCCCGTTGCTGAGTCGCACCCTGGTCACCTTACGAAGGGCGGAGTTCGGCTTCTTCGGAGTCGTCGTATAGACGCGGATACAGACACCGCGCCGCTGCGGGCATCGCTGCAATGCCGGCGCCTTCGCTTTCTTCGCGGCGGCGGCACGGCCCTTGCGAACTAATTGGTGAATGGTAGGCACTGACTCCTCCCTATATTAGGCAAACCAAGGTATTATATAGAATTGGCTTCCCGTGTCAAGTCTTTTCATGCTCAATTTCGTAGATTAATTATCGAGTGATGCATCCAACTCGTCCGACGCCTCGTCAACGGCCGCGGTTGTTCCGGTGATGAGCAGCTCCTTGGATGACGCCACCTCTGGCGTTGAGATGGTCGTCTCTCGATACCATCTCATCCCCGTACCGGCCGGAATCAGCCGCCCCATAATGACGTTTTCTTTCAGGCCGCGCAATTCATCTCTCGCCCCATTGATGGCGGCCTCCGTTAACACCTTCGTGGTCTCCTGAAACGAGGCGGCGGAGATGAAACTGTCGGTAGACAGGGACGCCTTCGTAATCCCCAGGAGAAGCGGCTTGGCGGTAGCCGGGGTCCCGCCCGACGCCATCACCCGCTGGTTCTCCTCGAGGAAGACGGCCTTATCGACATGCTCGCCCACCAGGAAGTTCGCATCGCCGACGGTCTCCACGCGTACACGCTTGAGCATTTGTCGAACGATCACCTCAATGTGCTTGTCGTTGATCTGAACCCCCTGAAGCCTGTAGACCTCCTGGATCTCATTCACCAGATACTTCTGGAGCTCCTGTTCGCCCAATACGTCCAGAATGTCGTGGGGATTGATCGGACCATCCATGAAGGGTTCGCCGGCCTTGATCTCGTCTCCATCCAATACATTGACGTGTCTGCGCCTGGGAACCAGGTATTCTCGAAGGTCGCCGTGCTCATCCCGGACGGAGAGCTTCCGCATCCCTTTGACGATCCCACCCAATTCCACTCGCCCGTCGATCTCGGAGATGACGGCGGCATCCTTCGGCCGGCGCGCCTCGAATAGCTCAGCCACCCGGGGCAGGCCGCCGGTAATATCCTTGGTCTTCATCGTCTCCCGCGGGATCTTCGACAGGCTGTCCCCGGCCGATACCAACTGTCCTTCCGCCACCATGAGGTGGGCGCTGACCGGGAGCAGACAACGGAAGACCGTTGCGCCCTGTTCGTCCTTGATCGAAATGCGAGGCTGCAGATCCTCTCGCCCGTGTTCGACGACAACACGCTGGGACAGACCGGTGACCTCATCCACCTCCTCCCGGATGGTGACCCCGTCGACGACATCCCGGAAATGGACCCTCCCGCCATGTTCGGCCAGGATCGCACTGGTAAAGGGGTCCCACTCCATCAGCACCTGCCCCGCCTTGACCGTCGCGCCATCCTCCACCTTCAGGTGGGCGCCATAGACCGCCGGATAGCTCTCTTTCTTGCGCCCCTTCTCGTCCATGATACTGATCGCGCCGTTACGGTTCATCACCACGTGATCGCCCTTGGCGGTCTTCACCGTCCGGAGGTTCGCAAACTTGACGGCCCCCGCCCCTTTGCATTCGAGGGTAGTCTGCTCGACGGCGCGACTCGCGGTGCCGCCGATGTGAAACGTCCGCATCGTCAACTGGGTCCCGGGTTCACCGATGGATTGCGCTGCCAGGACGCCGCAGGCCTCTCCCAACTCCACCAGTCTGCCGGTCGCAAGATTGCGGCCATAGCACTTGATGCAGATGCCGCGGCGCGCCTCGCAGGTCAGGACCGAGCGGATCTTGACCCTGTCAATGCCGGCATTTTCGATCTTACTCGCCAACACCTCGACGATCTCCAGGTTGGCCTCCACCAGCAACTCTCCCGTGAAGGGATCCAGCACATCGTCGAGGGCGACCCGACCGAGGATCCGGTCACGCAGCGGTTGAATGATCTCGCCCCCCTCAATCAAAGGCGTCACCCATATGCCGTTGGGCGTCCCGCAATCCACCTCGGTGACGATGACGTCCTGCGCGACGTCTACCAGCCGGCGCGTCAGATAGCCTGAGTCGGCCGTCTTCAAGGCCGTATCCGCCAGACCTTTGCGCGCACCATGGGTTGAGATGAAATACTGCAGAACGGTCAGCCCCTCTCTGAAGTTGGCGGTGATGGGGGTCTCAATGATCTCGCCGGAGGGTTTGGCCATCAGGCCGCGCATACCCGCAAGCTGTCGGATCTGCTGTCGGCTGCCCCTTGCACCGGAGTCGGCCATCATAAAGACCGGATTGAATTCGCCCTTTTCCTCCGCCTCAATCTCCCGGAACATCTCATCCGAGACCTGTTCGGTGACGTGGGTCCAGATGTCGATAATCTTGTTGTACCGCTCACCCTTCGTGATCAGACCGTCCTGATACTCCCGCTCGATCTTGACGATCTCTTTATTGGCATCGTCGATCAGCTTGCTCTTGGTGGATGGGATCAGCATATCGTCGATGCCGATCGAGATGCCGGCAAGCGTCGCATATCGGAATCCGAGATCCTTCAGGTTATCCAGGAGTCTCACCGTCTCCGCGTTTCCGAGGAGGTAGTAGCACTGCGCAACAAGACGGGTCAATTCCCGTCTGTTCATCTCCTGGTTGATGAATCGCAGGGTGGCCGGCAGATGTTCATTGAAGATACAACGCCCCGGGGTCGTCTCCACCAATTCGCCGTCGATGCGGACCTTGGCCGATGCCATGAGACTGACCTCATCGGCGTCATAGGCCGCCTTCACCTCGTCCAGATCGGCAAAGATCCGCCCCTCGCCCTTCTCGCCCGCCCGGCTCCTGGTCAGGTAGTAACAGCCCAGCACGATGTCCTGGCTTGGGGACGCAATGGGCAACCCATTGGCCGGCGACAGGATATTGTGGGGCGCCATCATCAGGACCGTGGCCTCGATCTGGGCCTCTGGCGACAGCGGCACATGGACGGCCATCTGGTCGCCGTCGAAGTCGGCATTGAAGGCCGCACAGACTAAGGGATGGATCTTGATCGCTTCCCCTTCGACCAGCACGGGTTCAAAGGCCTGTACACCCAGCCGATGCAGCGTCGGAGCGCGGTTCAGGAGGACCGGGTGCTCGCGGATCACCTCCTCCAGGGCGTCCCAGACTTCGGGCTTGCTCTTTTCGACCAGCTTCTTGGCGCTCTTGATGGTGGTCACCACGCCGTCCTTGAGGAGCTTTCTGAAAATGAACGGTTTGAACAGTTCGAGCGCCATCTTCTTCGGCAGGCCGCACTGGTGCAGCTTCAATTCGGGCCCCACCACAATCACCGATCGTCCGGAGTAGTCCACCCGTTTGCCGAGCAGGTTCTGACGGAAGCGTCCCTGTTTTCCCTTCAGCATCTCCGACAGCGACTTCAGCGGCCGATTGTTCTGGCCCTTGAGCGCACGGCCGCGACGGCCATTGTCGAACAGCGCGTCCACCGCCTCCTGCAGCATCCGCTTTTCATTGCGGATGATGATGTCGGGCGCCCGAAGTTCGATCAGCCGCCGGAGGCGGTTATTGCGATTGATGACCCGCCGGTAGAGATCGTTCAGGTCGGACGTCGCGAAACGTCCCCCATCCAGCGGCACCAGCGGCCGCAACTCCGGGGGCAGGACAGGAATCGCATCCAGGATCATCCATTCGGGCTTATTACTGGAATCGATGAAGGCCTCGACGATTCGCAACCGCTTGGTGATCTTCTTGCGATTCTGTTGCGAGGTCTCCTGGAGCATCTGTGCGTGCAAACTATCCGCCAACTCGCGAAGATTCAATCGCTTGAGCAGGTCCCGTATGGCCCCCGCACCGATCCCCGCCTTGAAGCCGTCGCCGAACTCTTCACAGGCCTGGCGGTACTGCTCCTCGGTCAAGAGCTGCTTGAGGGCAAAGGGGGTCTTGCCGGGGTTCACGACGATATACGCCTCAAAGTAGAGGACCTTCTCCAGCTCGCGCAGCGAGATGTCCAGGAGATAGCCGATCCGACTGGGTACGCCCTTATAGAACCAGACGTGAACGACGGGGGAGACCAGTTCGATGTGGCCCAGCCGTTGTCGCCGCGCCTTACTCCTGATCACCTCGACACCGCACTTATCGCAGACGACCCCCTTGTGCTTGATCCCCTTATACTTCCCGCAGTTGCATTCCCAATCCTTCGTGGGCCCGAAGATCTTGGAACAGAAGAGCCCATCCCGTTCCGGTTTGAAGGTCCGATAGTTGATGGTCTCCGGCTTCTTTACCTCTCCGAAGGACCACGACCGGATCTTCTCCGGCGATGCCAGTCCGATCCGAATCGCCTTGAAACTGGTGGGATCGATGGTCTTTTCGTCGTAGAACCCAAAAAACTTATCCAACGACTACCTCCACATGAGAGCAGCCATCAGCTTTCAGCGCTCAGCGTTTTGATGAGGCGAGAAGGCTGATCACTGTTCTTCACGGCTACTCCTTTTTCAGTTCAACATCGAGGCCCAAGCTCTGCAGTTCCTTGACCAGAACATTGAATGATTCCGGAAGTCCCGGATCCAGGGTACAATCGCCTCTGACGATCGATTCGTACATCTTGGTTCGCCCCACGACATCGTCCGACTTCACGGTCAGGATCTCCTGCAGGGTGTGCGCAGCCCCGTACGCTTCCAACGCCCACACCTCCATCTCGCCGAATCGCTGTCCGCCGAACTGGGCCTTGCCGCCCAGCGGCTGTTGGGTAATCAGCGAGTAGGGTCCGATAGACCGGGCGTGAATCTTGTCATCCACGAGATGGGCAAGTTTCATCAGGTAGATATAGCCGACCGTCACCTCCTGATGAAACGGCTTGCCGGTACGTCCATCGTAGAGCACGGTCTTCCCCGTGGCGGGGAGCCCGGCGCGTTTGAGCCACGTCTTGATCTCCTGCTCTTTGGCCCCGTCAAAGACGGGCGAGGCCACACGCAGCCCGAGTACCCCGGCCGCCCAGCCCAGGTGGGTCTCCAGAATCTGGCCGACGTTCATTCGGGATGGTACGCCCAACGGATTCAGAACCACCTCGACGGGCGTCCCATCAGGCAGGTAGGGCATATCCTCTTCAGGCAGGACCTTCGCGATGACACCCTTATTGCCGTGTCGACCGGCCATCTTATCGCCGACGGAGAGCTTGCGCTTCATCGCGACATAGACCTTGACCATCTTGAAGACACCGGGGGCCAGTTCATCCCCGCGGGTCGCCCGACTGATCCGCTCCTCCAGGAGCGTCTGCAGGACATGGACCTGGTTGTCCGCCGCATCGCTGATCCGGCCCGCCTTCCGACCCAGCTCTTCGTCCAATCGTCCCGCCAGATCGATCAGGTTCTCATGGGGCAGCGGATCCAGAATCTCAGCGGTCAACGTCCCCTTTGGAACCATCGTCTTCCGCGTCACCCTGCTCCGAATCTCCTTGGTGACGTCGATCCCTTCGAGGAGGGCGCGCAGCTTCCGGTCTCGATCCGCGGCGATGATGCCGATCTCATCTTCGAAGTCCTTACGAAGGCGGCTGACCTCTTCGTCCTCGATCGACTTGGCCCGGTCGTCCTTCTCCACACCCTTCCTCGAGAAGACCTTGACATCGACGACCGTCCCGCAGATACCGGGCGGCACATAGAGCGAGGCATCCCGCACATCCTCGGCCTTCTCGCCGAAGATGGCGCGCAACAGTCGCTCCTCAGGGGTGAGGACGGTTTCACCTTTGGGGGTCACCTTGCCCACCAGAATATCGCCCGGCTTCACCTCGGCCCCGATCCGCACGATCCCGCTCTCGTCGAGGTCCTTCAGCGCGTCCTCGCCCACATTCGGCGTATCGCGCGTGATCTCCTCCTTCCCCAGCTTGGTCTCGCGCGCCTCAATCTCAAACTCCTCGATATGAATCGAGGTATAGCGATCGTCCTTCACCAGTCGCTCGCTGATCAGGATCGCGTCTTCAAAATTGTAGCCGCCCCACGGCATGAAGGCGACCAGCACGTTCTGCCCGAGCGCCAACTCCCCATTCTGCGTCGCCGGTCCATCGGCAATGACCTGGCCCTTACTGATCCGCTGCCCCTTGCTCACAATCGGCTTCTGGGTCAGGCAGGTATTCTGATTGCTGCGGCGAAACTTCACCAGGCTGTAGATGTCAACCCCGGTATCGTCCCCGCCGTCCTCGCCTCTGCCGTCCGAGGAGCGTACGATGATCCGGTCGGCCGTGACCGATTCGACGATCCCTCCACGCCTGGCCACCACCGCGGCTCCCGAATCCCTTGCCGCCGGATGTTCCATGCCGGTGCCGACGACGGGCGCCTCAGGACGAAGAAGGGGAACCGCCTGGCGTTGCATATTGGCCCCCATCAGGGCACGGTTGGCGTCGTCGTGTTCGAGGAAGGGCACCAGGGATGTCGAGACCCCGACCAGTTGCTTCGGGGCAACGTCCATATACTCGACACTTGCCGGGGAGACGGTCACAAAGTTGCCGCCGGTGCGCGCCGAGACCCGTTCCGATGTAAACCGCCCCCGTCCGTCGAGTTCCGCGTTCGCCTGTGCGATGGTGTACCTCTCCTCTTCGTCGGCGGTCAGGTACTCGATCTCATCGGTCACACCCTGATCCCTGACCTTGCGGTACGGTGTCTCGATAAAACCGAAATCGTTGACGCGGGCGTAGGTCGAGAGGCTGGCAATCAGCCCGACATTGGGACCCTCCGGCGTTTCGATAGGACACATCCGACCGTAATGGGTCGGATGGACGTCCCGGACCTCAAACCCTGCCCGCTCCCGCGACAAGCCGCCAGGACCCAAAGCCGACAACCGCCGCTTGTGGGTCAGTTCAGCCAACGGGTTAGTCTGATCCATGAACTGGGAAAGCTGGGAGCTGCCGAAAAACTCCTTCAACGCCGCTGTCACCGGTTTAGCGTTGACCAAGTCGTGCGGCATCAGGGTCTCGAGTTCCTGCGTACTCATTCGCTCTCGGACCGCGCGCTCCATGCGGGCCAATCCGATGCGGAACTGTTCTTCCAGCAGCTCACCGGCCGACCGTACCCTGCGATTACCCAGGTGGTCGATGTCATCCACAGAGGTCCCGCTCTCCCCGTGTTTCAGTCTGAGGAGATACCGTATCGTCTCGACGATATCGTCTACCTGACCCGCCCGTCCCCCGAGACCGGATGGCCGATATCGATGGCACATCAGGGCATGAACGTCCAACGGAACGTCAAGGCCAAGCTTCCGATTGATCTTCAGACGACCGACCTTGGACAGATCGTAGCGTTTCGGGTTGAAGAAGATCGATTCGAGGAACGCCTTGGTGGCCTCCTCGTTGGGCGGATCACCCGGCCGCATTCTCCGATACATCTCGGTCAGGGCATCCTTTTCAGAGCGGGTCGAGTCGCGGACGATGCTCTCCCGGATCTCGTGGACATCCCGGCCATCCCCTCCGGCCAACACAGCGAAGCTGGCCACGCCGGCCTTGAAGACCCGCTCCAGCGCTTCTTCCGTCATCTCCTGCGCACATTCAAGGATGACCTCACCGCTCTTGGTATCCACAACATCAGCGGCGGCAAACCGGCCGATCAGATCCTCCCGATACAGAGGGACCTCTGAAATCTTCAGCGCCTGAAGTCGCTTCTGGGCCGCCTTTGTGATCCGCTTGGTGGCGCCAAGTATCACTTGTTTGGTATGAGGATCGGGGATATCCTTGCTCACACGGAAGCTGGTGGCGCCGGGCGACCCCACATGCAGCATGACCTCCTTCCCCTTCTCGATGCGTATCACATCCCGCTCATAGAAAAGGTTCAGGATCTCTTCATTGCTGCCGTAGCCGATGGCCCGCAGGAGGATCGATACCAGGAACCGCCGTCTTCTGTCGACCCGTACATGCAGGACATCATTCGCATCAAACTCAAATTCCAGCCAGGAGCCGCGATACGGGATCAGCCGGGCCGAATAGAGAATCTTGCCGCTCGGATGGGTCTTCCCGCTGTCATGGTCAAAAAAGACCCCGGGGGAGCGGTGAAGCTGACTGACGATGACCCGCTCCGTCCCATTGATGATGAAGGTGCCCTGCGGCGTCATCAGGGGCATCTCACCCAGATAGACCTCCTGCTCCTTAATATCCCTGATGCTGCCCGCCTCGGCGCCGGTCGGCTTATCCCAGACCATCAGGCGGAGGGTCACCTTCAGCGGAACAGAGTAGGTCATCCCCTTCTGCAGCGACTCCTCAGCGCCGTACTTGGGCACCCCGAACTCATACTTCACAAATTCGAGCGACGCCGAGTTGTCGTAATTGAAGATCGGGAAGATGCTGGCGAAGGCTCCCTGGAGACCGATCTGCTCGCGCGCATGAGGCGGAACCCTCATTTGCAGGAACTGATCGAAAGACCGTCGCTGGATCTCGATCAGATTGGGAATCGAGATCACCTCTTTGATCTTGCTGAAATTCCAGCGCTCAGCAGCCACACTCTTCTTCGCGAGGGCCATACGTCGTTAACTCCTTTTCTGCCTGTCCTGCCGGTATTGCGTGTACTACTTCAGTTCTGCCGTCGCACCGGACGCCTCGAGCTTCGCCTTGATCTCCTCGGCCTCAGCCTTCGACACCCCCTCCTTTACCGGTTTTGGCGCGCCCTCAACCAGATCCTTCGCCTCTTTCAGACCCAGCCCGGTGATGGCCCGCACCTCCTTGATCACCTGGATCTTCTTTTCCCCCGCAGAGGTGAGAATGACCGCAAACTCCGTCTTCTCTTCAGCCGCAGGCGCCGTCGCTGCCGCCGCGCCCGCGTGGCCGACCGCCGCGACCGGCATCATGGCCGTTGCGGAGACGCCGAACTTATCCTCAATTCCCTTCACCAGTTTGTTGAGATCCAAAACAGTCCACGTTTCGATCGAGTCCAACACGTCATCAACTGTCACCCTTGCCATCGTCACTCCTCTCCTTGACTGCAACGTCACAGATATACCGATGATGCCTTAGCCGTTTGACGCCAAGGCCGGCCCCTCTACCCCTTCTGCTGCTTGACCGCCTCCAGGACCAACAGGAGGGAACGAAGGGGTCCATACAGTACAGCCACAAGGCCGCGCAGCGGCGATTGCACAAGACCGGCAAGCTTGGCGGCCAGCACCTCGCGCGAAGGAAGATCGGCCAGCGCCAGGGCATCCTCCTTGGCCAGAACCGTGCCCTCCGCAAAACCGGCCTTGATCTGGAAGGTCGGTTTCGTCTTCGTAAATGCGACAAGGAGCTTGGCCGGCGCGGCAGGATCGCCCTTGCCGTGGATGATTGCCGTCGGACCGACAAGATACGGCTTCAGATCCTGCAACTTGGTTCCCGCCGTGGCCAATCTGGCAAAGGTATTCTTCACAACCCGAAGGCTCGCCCCCTGCTGTCGGAGCAGCTTCCTCAGTTCGGTCAACTCACTCATCGTGAGGCCCTGTGGGTCTGCCAACATCGCAACCGTCGCCCCCGTCAGCGCGGTCTTGAGCTCATCCACTACCGCTGCTTTTTCTACCCGCTTCACTGTCCCCTCCGTGGACGCTAAGATGCGACCTAGCCCCTTGCCAATCCCGCCAAGGTGTCGAGGTTCACCCGTACACCCGGCCCCATTGTCGACGATATCGCGACCCCATTGAGGTATCGACCCTTGCTGGAGGCCGGTTTGGCTCGGATCAACGCATCCAGCAGCGCCATGGCATTTTCATGCAACTGGTTCGCTGAAAAGGAGGCCTTACCGAACGGCGCATGCACGATCCCCGCCTTCTCCGTACGATACTCGATCTTGCCGCCCTTGAACTCTCTGACCGCCCTGCCGACGTCGAAGGTCACGGTACCGGTCTTCGGATTGGGCATCAACCCCCTGGGACCAAGCACCTTGCCGAGTCGTCCCACCAAGCCCATGACGTTTGGGGTCGCGATGGCCCGGTCGAATTCAAGCCACCCCTGCTGGATCTTCTCTACCAGATCCTCACAACCCACATAGTCGGCGCCGGCCTCACGCGCCTCTCTCTCTTGTTCACCCTTCACGAACACCAGCACCCTGACGCTCTTCCCGGTCCCATGAGGCAGTACGACCGTCCCCCTGACCATCTGATCGGCGTGCTTCGGATCAACCCCCAAGCGGACCGCCATTTCCATGGTTTCATCAAACTTTGCGTTGGCAGTCGACTTGACGACCTCGATCGCCTTCGCCAAGTCGCATGTCCCCACCTGTGATATGGCTTGAGCAGCCGTTCCGTAGCGCTTTCCAACGTTCGACATAATCTCCACCCCACAAGAGCAGGGTATAGGGTGCAGGGGATGGGGGGTTGGGCTTGTTCTCCCCTAACCCCTAACCCCTAACCCCTAACCCCTGTTTTTAGGCTACTTCAATTCCCATGGTCTTGGCTGTTCCCTCGATGATTCTTACGGCCGCATCGAGCGACAGCGCGTTCAGGTCCGGCATCTTCGTGCGCGCGATCTCTTCCACCTGTTTTCTGGTGACCTTTCCCACCTTGGTGCGATTTGGCTCCTTCGAGGCCTTGGCGATTCCGACCGCCTGTTTCAAGAGTACCGCCGCCGGGGGGGTCTTGGTCACAAAGGTAAACGTCCGGTCCGCATAGATCGTGATGACGACCGGGATCACCAGGCCCTCTTCCGATGCGGTCTGCGCATTGAAGGCCTTGCAGAACTCCATAATATTGACGCCGTGCTGTCCAAGCGCCGGGCCTACCGGCGGCGCCGGATTCGCCTTGCCGGCCGGGACCTGCAGCTTCACCATTGCCGTAACCTTTTTCGCCATAGCAACCTCGAATGCAGGAGCGGTCAGCTACACGCTGAACGCTGCATGTTCACACCTTTTCAACCTGGAGAAACTCCAGGTCCACCGGTGTCGGTCGGCCGAAGATGCTGACCATGACCTTCAGCCGACCCTTTTCGGGCTTGACCTCATCAACGAGGCCGGTAAAGTTGGCAAACGGACCATCAATAACGCGGACACTCTCTCCGCGAAGAAACATGACCCTGTGTTTGGGTCGCTCGGCCCCCTCCTCTACCTGCTGCAGGATGGTCTGCACCTGCTCCTCCGGTACCGGGGTCGGTTGTGTAGCCGGACCGACAAAGCCGGTGACCTTCGGCGTATTCTTCACCAGATACCAGAGCTGCTCGGACATCTCCGCTTTGATCAATACATATCCCGGAAAAAACTTCCGCGAGGAGACCGTTCGCTTGCCCTTCTTAAGCTCGACCACATCTTCAGTGGGAATCATCACCTTGGAGATCTTGTCGGACAGTCCCAAGGCGGCGGCCCGCTGCTCGATACTCTCCTTGACCTTATTCTCAAAACCCGAGTATGTATGAATGACGTACCAACTGTGCGCCATAGCCTGATCCGTGGACATCGGTTGATCGAACACTACCTGACCACCAGGGTGATGAGCTTCTGCAACGTGATATCAACTAATCCGAGGAAGAACGAGAGGATAAAAACCGAGACGATGACCACGATCGTCGATCCCACCACCTCTTTCCTGAGGGGCCAATTGACCTTTTTCAGCTCGGTCCTCACCTCTTTAAGGAACTGAATCAACTGCTCCCACCGTTGCATCATCGTCGTCTTTGTACCCCTCCAGCCTTCAGGCGTCGGTGACCCGTCTCACGCTGACGCCGAGACGAGACCGTCGATTCGTATCTTGAAAAGGCGAATACCCATGACACCTGACCGCCACCAACGGGCCTATTCCTTGAGCGTGATACGGTATTTGGCGCCATGTGGCAGGCCAGGAGGGATTTGAACCCCCAACCCCCGGATTTGGAGTCCGGTGCTCTGCCGTTAGAGCTACTGGCCTTTGCAAAGTTTCAGGTTCCGGGTTTCCGGCTCCAACAAGCTCCGCCATCAACGCGAAACGCGAAACGGTCTACTTGGCTTCCTTGTGCGCGGTGTGCTTACGGCACCAACGACAGTACTTACTCAATTCGATTCGATCCGGCGTATTCTGTTTATTCTTTGTCGTGGTATAATTCCGCCGCTTGCACTCGCCACAGGCTAATGTCACGATCTCACGCATCGATACTCCGCACGATTCCGACCTTCTACAGGGAAAGTCGTTCGCGATCTACGCGCCATCACTCCGACGCCACACCCATCCCTACTCCAGTACCTCGCTCAC